>JBATAT010000131.1:0-6422 GCA_049662005.1 Tepidiformaceae bacterium | reverse complement strand
TCGGCGCGGACATGGTTTGGCGCCTGGGCGGAAGCGATCGACCAATCGGCGGCGCGATGGCGGCCGCTGCTTGTCGGCGTGTTCGCGGGCATGAACGCGGACGAAGTAAACGACGTTGCGGATGCCGCGGGGCTCGACCTTGTACAGCTTTCGGGCGGCGAAGACGACGATTTCGTGCGCCAGGTGGTGCGGCCAGTGATCCGGACGGTTCATGTGCACGAGGGGATGAGTCCGGAGGCGGTCGAGGAGCGTTGCGTGGCCGGAAGTTCGGCGGGGCTCCTGCTCGACAAGGGTTCTGCAGGCGCCCTTGGCGGCACGGGGATCGCGTTCGATTGGGATGTAGCTGCCGAGGTGGCCGAACGGAAGCCGTTTCTCCTTGCCGGTGGCCTCGATCCAGAGAACGTGGCCGAAGCGATTGCGCGGGTGAGCCCGTGGGGCGTGGATGTGTCGAGCGGGGTGGAGACTGGCGGAACGAAGGATATCGACAAGATCCGCGCGTTCATTCGCGCGGCGAAAGGGGCTCCAGTTGGCCATTGAGACAGCACGTTCATCACGGTTTGGCGAATTTGGTGGGCGTTACATTCCCGAAACCCTGGTGGCAGCCCACGAAGAGCTGGAGCGGATTTATGCCGAGGCGCAGGCCGATCCCGAGTTCCATCGAGAGTTAGACGACCTGATGAAGCACTACGTGGGCCGGCCAACGCCGCTCTACTTTGCGGAACACCTGACACGCGAGTGCGGGGGAGCGCGCATCTGGTTGAAGCGCGCAGACCTGGCGCACACGGGAGCCCACAAGATCAACAACGCGCTCGGACAGGCACTCCTGGCGAAGCGGATCGGGAAACCCCGGATCATCGCGGAAACTGGCGCGGGGCAGCACGGGGTAGCAACGGCGACCGTGTGCGCGATGCTCGACCTCGAGTGCGTGGTCTACATGGGGAGCGAGGACATTAAGCGACAATCGCTCAATGCCTTCAGGATGAAAATGCTTGGTGCTGAGCTCGTTTCGGTGGAATCCGGGAGCAAGACGCTCAAGGATGCGATCAACGAAGCGATGCGCGACTGGGTGACCAACGTCGAGACCACGCACTACATCATCGGTTCGGCCATCGGCCCACACCCGTTCCCGACGATTGTGCGGGACTTCCAGTCGGTCATCGGCAAGGAAGCGCGGGCGCAGATGCTGGAACAGGCGGGCAAGCTACCGGATGTGGCGATCGCCTGCGTCGGCGGCGGGAGCAATGCGATCGGGTTGTTCCACCCGTTGCTCGATGACCCCGTGCGGCTGATCGGCGTGGAAGCGGGCGGCGATGGGGTCGGAACAGGCAGGCATTCGGCAACACTGGTTGCCGGCCGGGCGGGGGTACTGCACGGAACACGAACCTACCTCTTGCAGGATGCCGATGGCCAGATCCTCGAGACGCACAGCATCTCGGCGGGCCTGGACTACCCCGGAGTGGGCCCAGAACACGCATGGCTGAAGACTTCCGAGCGGGCGGAGTACGTCGCGGTTGATGATAAGCAGGCGCTCGAGGGATTCCAGTCGCTGACGCGGGCGGAGGGCATCATTCCGGCGCTCGAACCTTCGCACGCTATCTACCACGCGATGCGGGTGGCGAGGGAACTCGGGCCAGAGAAGGACATTCTCATCGGGTTGAGCGGGCGGGGTGATAAGGACATGCACACCGTGGCGGCGGCCCTCGGGGTCACGCTCTGAACGAGGCGGGCGTCACCGCGGGGTCACGGAGCTATCCGTGGGGGCCACGCCAGGTGTTGATCGGCGCGGGCGCGTTCGTGCTCATGTTCTTCACCATCAACGCGATCGTGGTTGCCTATGCCCTGACTCGCGACGATTTCGCCACCCAGGATGTCGGAAACGCCTTCGAACGAGCACAGGCCGTGAGCGCTTATGCGGTCGATCGCCTGGACGCGGCAGCAACGGGTGTGGAACTACCCAGGCCACCCGTCATCCTCGCGAACCAGCGCGACCTGCAGTTCTCGCTGCTCGTCACCTTCCTTTCCCAGGTTGTGCTCGTCGGCATCGTCCTGTTTGCATCACGGCAGACGCTTCGAGGGTGGGCACGGGCGGTGGGACTCGACCGGATTCACCCGGAGCGGTGGTGGCTCGTGATTGGGCTGGTCGTGCTCGTGTACAGCGCCTTGTTCGCCTACTCGGTGGCGGCAGCGGCCACCGGCATCTCGTGGCTGGAACCGAATTCGACGGTGCCCTCGGGCGTTTCTCGCGACAACCTGACCCTGAGCATCACCGCGCTGGCGACGCTGATTGGAGCGCCAATTTCGGAGGAGTTCTTCTTTCGCGGCCTCGTCTTCAGCGGGCTGTTGAAGTGGGGGTTCTGGCCGGCAGCGCTCGTTTCGGGAGCGGCGTTCAGCCTGGTGCACTTCGACCCGGGGAGCGTCATACCGTTCCTCGGGATCGCACTGGTCATGACCTGGGTCTACTGGCGCCGCGGCTCCCTCTGGGATTCGATCGCGTTTCACTTCGCTTTCAACGCAACGAGCATCATCCTCCTTTTGGTGACGCGATGATTGGCGAACGGAAGCTGCAGGCTATGCCCTGGGGCGAAATGGCGGTCCTTATCGGGCTGTGGCTGGGGCTGGTGGTGTTTGTCGCGGGGCGATTGCTGATCTCGCCGACTGCGGAAGCGCTGGGCTACGGCGGTTCGTTCACGGATATCGGGAACGCGTTCGAAAAGGCGGCTGCAGTCGGGCGGTATGCGGACGTGCGGCTCGTGCGGGCGGTCGCCGGGAACGAACTGCCGGCGCCACCGCGAATCACGGGCGATATCGTCACGGCGCGGTTCGCCTGGGGGTTCGCGATTGTCGCGACTCTGCTGTTCGGCGCCGTCGGGGTTGTGGCGAGCGGACGTTCGCCGCGGCAGTTTGCCCGCCTCACAGGACTCGGAAGCTTCGATATCGATCGGCTGTGGGTGCCGGGGCTGGCAGTCGCTATCGTTTACCTATGCGTCGGTCTCTACACCCGAGGCGTCGACGCACTGGGAATCGAGGTGCTGCAGAACCAGCCCGGCGGCCTCGAGGTAACGGTTCGGGACGGCTGGGCGCTCGCCCTCTACGGGATGACGACCGTGATCGTGGCGCCCCTGGGCGAAGAACTCTTTTATCGCGGCCTCGTGTTCGGTGGGTTGAGCCAGTGGGGCTTCTTTCCGGCCGCGCTCGTGTCGAGCGTGCTCTTTGCGCTTTCGCACGTGGACGCGGCCACGGTCATCCCGTTCGCATTCGTCGGCCTGACGATGTGCTGGTTGTACTGGCGCAGTGGCACACTCTGGGATGCGATTGTTTTTCACGTGCTCTTCAACTCACTGACCTTCATTCTGTTGCTCGCGAGGATCTGACCAAATGTCGAAACGCATGCGCGAACTGTTTGCGACGGCCCGGGCCGAGGGGCGCAAGCTCTTCATCCCTTACGTAACTGCCGGGTACCCGAGGCGCGAAGATTCTGTGCCGATCCTTCTGGCCTGCCAGGAGGGCGGTGCAGACATCATCGAAATTGGGATGCCGTTTACCGATCCGCTCGCCGACGGGGCGACGATCCAGCACGCGAACCAGATCGCGCTCGAGCACGGGATAAGCTTCCAGGGCTGCCTCGATATCGTCGCCGAGGCGCGAGCGAAGGGGCTGACCGTGCCCGTGGTCTTCATGGGTTACTACAACCCAATCCTCTCGCACGGGGAACTGAAATCGGTGGTGGATGCCAGGACCGTCGGAGCCGATGGATTCATCCTTGTCGACCTTCCCCCGGAAGAGGCCGGGACGTTCATTGCCGCCTGCCGGGCGAACGATATGAGTTTCATCCCCCTGGTCGCCCCGACAACGCGGGACGAGCGCATCGCGGTGCTGGCAAAATCCGCCGACTCGTGGATGTACTGCGTCAGTGTCACCGGCACGACGGGTGGCAAGGCAGTCGATTCGGGAGACCTTGCGGCGTTCATCGACCGGGTACGAGCACACACGGACCTGCCGCTCGCGGTGGGGTTCGGAATCAGCACCCGGGCACAGGCGGACAGGGTTCGGTTAATCGCGGATGCGGTAGCGGTGGGCTCTGCTATAATCGCGACCATTGACGCCGCGGAGGAAGACCACCGCGCGCAGCGCGTCAGGGAGTTTGTGGAGGATGTCTCCGGTCGATAGCGAACAGGTGAATGCGGCCCGCACGTGGGTAGACGAGCGCCGATGGGCGTGGCGTTGGCCCCTCGTGGGCCGCGTATATACGTGTTCGCTGGCCGGAGTCTTTGGGCAGCCGGTTCACTAAGGGCACGAATAGCCATTCGAACATCCTTGAGGAGGCCCCTGCAGGTACGCCGGGAACCGGTGCTCGCGGTGCGATTCTCATGAATTACCGCCCAGACCGCGCCGGCGCACCAAGCACGTTGAGCAGATTCAGCACCCGCTCCGCCTCCCTCTCCAGTGAAAGCGGGGAACCCCAGAGTGACATCCGGTACACCTATCCACGCGGGGCCGTGCGCCTCGCACATCCCATCGCATGTTTGTGGAGAACCACCCTTGATTATCGTTGTATCCCCGGAGGCGACTCCGGAAGACCTGAACTACATCGTTTCCCGAGTCGAAGAGACCGGGCACCGCGCCCATCTTTCGGTCGGCACGGAGCGCAGCATTGTCGGAGTCATCGGCCAGGATGACCCTTCGCTCCAGGATGTTTTCGCGGCCCTTCCTCACGTGGAATCGGTCCACCGGGTGACGAAGCCCTACAAGCTCGTCAGCCGCGATTTCCATCCCGCGAACACGCTGGTGGACGTCGGGAAGGGCGTGACAGTCGGCGGGACCGAGCTGGCCGTGATGGCAGGGCCCTGTTCTATCGAGAACGAAGAGCACATCTTCGACGCCGCGAGGGCGGTGAAGGCGGCCGGGGCGAACATGCTCCGGGGTGGCGCATACAAGCCGCGGAGTTCGCCGTACGCCTTCCGTGGCCTCGGCCCCGAGGGCCTCGCGTACCTCGCGGCGGCCGGCGCGGAAACCGGGTTGCCGGTCATCACCGAGCTAATGAGCGTGCGCGATATCGATGCTGTGTGCCGGTACTCGGATGTGATCCAGATTGGTGCGCGGAACATGCAGAACTTCATGCTGCTCGATGAAGTTGGGCAGGCGGGAAAGCCGGTGATGCTGAAGCGGGCGCTCTCGGGGCAGATTGAAGAGTGGCTGCTGGCGGCCGAATACATCCTCGCCCAAGGCAACCCCAACGTGATCCTCTGTGAACGCGGCATTCGCACCTTCGAAACGGCCTACCGGAATACCTTCGATGTGAACGCCATCCCCCTGGTCAAGGAACTGAGCCACCTGCCGGTGATCGCCGACCCGAGCCACGGCACGGGCAAGCTAAGCCTCGTAACTCCGGTGGCGATGGCGGGGATAGCGGCGGGCGCCGATGGGTTGATGATCGAGGTTCACAACAACCCGGAACACGCCCTCAGCGACGGCGCGCAATCGTTGACCTATGACAAGTTCGGGGTAATGATGCGTTCGGTCGCCGCTATCGCTGCCGCCGTCGAGAGGACCCTCACAGGAGTGCGAGAGCCTGTCGCGGCACGATAACGGAGAGGGTCGGAAGACCAGGTCGGGGGTACCCCTGCGGGGGGGTGCTGGCCCGTCGGGAGTCATGGCCGAAATTACCCTGCCCGTTTTCCAGGGTCCGCTGGACCTTTTGCTGCACCTCATCGAGCGAGACGACCTTGATATCACGGCCGTCTCGCTCGTTACTGTCACCGACCAGTACCTGAGGGCCATTCGCACGGGTGAGGGTTTCGATCCGCAGGCGCTGGCCGAATTCGTCTCCGTCGGGGCAAAGCTGATCTACCTCAAGTCCAAAGCGTTGCTTCCGCGCGCGCCGCAAGAGGACGGCGAGGGGCTCGATGACGACGATGTGGGCCGCGAACTCGTGGACCTCCTGCGCGAGTACAAGCGGTTCGCCGAAGTTGCCGACATGCTCGAAGAGCGGCAGGACGAGGGCACCCGGATCTACACACGGCTCGCTCCACCTCCCGAGCAGCCCGAGGGCAGCGGCCTGCACAACGTCACGATGGAGCGATTGCGCGCCATCATGCTCGAAGTGCTGAATAAAAAGCCGCCCGAGCCCAGGGTTCGAGCAGTCATCGTGCGCGACACGACAATGACGCTTGGCGAGCGGCTCTGCGACTTCCGGGAACGGCTGCAGCGGCGCGGCAGGTTCTCCTTCCGGCGAATGATGCTCGAATGCACGACGCGAGTGGATGTGGTGGTCTCGTTCATGGCGGTCCTGGAACTGGTTCGATCGGGCGAATGTGATGCCGAACAGGACGCCGCCTGGGGCGATATCGTGGTGGTAGCGCTGGTGCGGGCGGGCTGACGTTTTGATGTCAGTCTTAGGTCTTAGGTCGTCGGGCGGTGCGTTC
>JBATAT010000130.1:0-6162 GCA_049662005.1 Tepidiformaceae bacterium | reverse complement strand
CGGCCGGCATCAGACAGGCTGCGGTGGATCCAGGAACTGCTCGACGAACTGGCGCGGCGAATAGATGCGGCGGGGGAAGTCGGTGCTTGCAAGGAGCAAGCGTTCGCCGGTTACGAGGATGGACTCGGTGTCCCATTCCAACAGGTCCCAAATGTGCTGATGCTTTGGGTCCGGACACGGTCGGCCAGCCAGGGGAGCGGCCAAGAGGCCCAACACACGAATGCGATTCACGAGATCGTCAATCTCCGTGACCGACAACCGATGCCGTTCTACCGCTTGTTGCTTGCGGAGAACCCGTCCGTATTCGCCGAGCAGGTCATCGCTGAACAGCAGGCCGTCCGGGTTCAGGAGAACTCCCTGGAGCGCTTTCGCGGGCACTGATTCCGGGCTGACCACTCCAGAGAACAGGCAATTCGTGTCGAGGACGATCCTCAATTCGTGCCGGTTGCGGCCCGCTCAGCGGCCATTTCATCCCGGACCTCGCGCGTAAGCCTTACGGCGAGGTCCATGACCTCGTCGTCGGAGATCTCCGGGGCTTGTTTCGCGTTGGCATGGGCCTTCGCCACGAGACGCAAACTTTCGATGCGCGCGAGGGCCCTTTGGTCAGCAACGGCTCCTTCCAACAAGTTGCCAATTGAGTCGCCGCTCATCGCGGCCCGAACCTTGAGTTCCTTGTGAGTGCGGTCGGAGAGGGTGATTGTCAGTCGTGCCATGACGAGATTGTACACCAGCGCACCACTACACCAACACACCACTGCACATCGCACTAGAAGGACAGCTACGCTATGCGAACGCGATGGCTCATTGCGTCTGGCGATCGCAGGATATCGCCGATGATCACAGCCATCCTCTTCGATTTCTTCGGCACGCTCGTCGACTATCGCCCGAGCGTTGAAGGCGAAGGGTTTCGCGAGTCCTTCCGGCACTTTCAATACATCGGTGGGCGCGGCGACTACGCCGAGTTCCTGACCGGGTGGGAAACCAACGGAGCGGCATTCGAAGCCGAAGCGAACCGAACGCACATCGAGTACTCGTTGGAGGGGCTCGTCTCCCACTTCTTTCGGTCGCAGGGTATCGCCGAACACCATGGCGGCCGGTTCATCGAGACCTTCATTGGCGAGTGGAATGGAAGTGTGACCTTCGACCCCCACGTTGTCTCCGCGGTTAGGGCGCTCGCCAAGGCATATCGAGTGGGAGTCGTGACCAACACCAATCTCACCTGGCTTGTTCCGGGCCACATCCTGCGCATGGGCCTTCGAGACGTATTTCCGGCAATCACCACGTCGATCGAGGTCGGAAGGCGCAAACCTCACCCGCAGATCTTCGAAACTGCGCTCGCTCGACTCGATGTCGGCGCAAACGAAACCCTCTTCGTGGGCGACTCGATCGCGGCTGATTTCGAAGGTGCGCATGGCGCTGGGCTTCAGGCACTCCTCGTCGACAGGCACGGGCTCTCCGGGCTCCCTGCGAATCAGCGGATCGCCACTGTGGCCCACCTCCCAGAGTGGCTCGCAAGCGCGCGTTGAAGCGTCGGCTTGCTGAGGCCCGGCCGCCTTCGTAGTATCCACCGGCAATCCAGTTGCATGAGGAGACTTACATGGCAGACGAGGGATTCACGTTCCCGGTGGATCGGACACAGGTAATGCTGTTCGCTCGGTCCTTGCTCGATATTCGCCCCGAGTTCTCGGACCCGGATGACGCGGCCACGAAGGCAGTCGGCGGTATGGTCGTGCCGCCGACGTTCGTCCAGTGCAGCGCGCATTGGCAACCGGACTACCCGCTCGACCTGACACGCCCACGGACCGGGCCGCCACCTGCGCACCGCGGTGACGGCGGCGGTGGCGGACTCGGACGGGGCCTTCATGCGGAACAGCACTACGAATACCACCAGCCGATCCATGAAGGTGACACGCTTACTGTGACCACCAAGCCTGGGAAGCGCTGGGAGAAGGAAGGGCGGCGGGGCGGCAAGCTCATGTTCAGCGAATCGGTGACCGAGTACCGCAACCAGGATGGCGTCCTCTGCGTCACAGCAACCAGCGTCGGTGTCCAGACCGAACGCGCCGTGGACCAGTAGGAGGTTCCGAGATGGCACTGAAAGTTGGCGATACGCGCGAGCAAGTCGTTATCGAGAACGTGAACCGCACGCACATCGTGAAGTACGCAGGAGCGAGCGGTGACTTTAACCCACTCCACCATGACGAGGGCGCGGCACAGAAGATGGGCGGTTACCCCTCGGTCTTCGCCCACGGGATGCTCTCTATGGGTCTCACCGGCAGGATGCTCACTGACTGGGTCGGCCCAACCGGACTGAAGAAGTACGGCGTCCGCTTCACCAAGCAGGTCTGGCCGGGAGATACGCTCACGGCGAAAGGTGAGGTGACGAGCGTCGAAAACGGCATTGCCACCATCAAGGTTGTGACAACGAACCAGAACGGCGAATCCGTCGTCGAAGGTGAGGCACAGGCCCAGGCGTAAGGCGGCCAATGTCCAGAGAAATTGCCCCGCGAACAACCAAAAGGGGCAATTTCTCTGGCCCCGGCCGTCACCTGCGGGCAGGGATGCGCCATAGACTGAGCAGAATGACTGGCTTCGTGCGCTTTCTTGGTGTCTTCGCCCTCACCGCAGTAATCGCGTTCGCGATCACCGGTTGCGGGCGATCCAGCGATAAATCTGCCCCTGATGCGGGCGAGGAGGCGACCATTCCATCCAGTTCCACGGCCGAGCCCATACAGTCCGGCGTGAGCCACCAAATGCTGGAGTTCGACGGTCTCGAGCGGACGTATCGCCAGTTTGTGCCCTCGGGCGTGGAAGAAGGCACGCGTCTCCCGCTCGTTGTGGGTCTTCACGGGGGCCTCGGGTCGGGCGACCAGTTCGCGGCAGCGTCGAACTTCGAAACGCTCGCCCAATCCAGTGGTTTCGTCGTCGTGTTTCCGGATGGCGTGGACAAGACCTGGAATGCTGGGACCTGCTGTGGCCAGGCGGTTAAGAAGAACACCGATGACGTGGGGTTCCTTGCCGCTCTCATCACCGAACTCACAAAGACTCTGCCGGTCGACGCCGATCGCGTCTTTGTGGCGGGGCATTCGAACGGCGCGATGATGGCGTTTAGGTTCGGATGTGAACGTGCCGACCTCGTGAAAGCGATCGCGCCGGTCGCGGGATCGCTTGAAATTCCGGAGTGCAATCCCTCGCGCGGCGTCTCGCTTCTCGCAATCCACGGCGATGCTGACCAGAACCATCCAATCGAAGGCGGGGTTGGATCGCGGTCGGTTGCGGGGGTTAGCTACCGATCGATGCAGGACACCCTGACAATGTGGACCAAGCGGATGGGATGCGACGGCAACCCCGGGCAATCGGTCGATGGTGCACTGACAACCACCACGTGGAAGGGCTGCGTCGATGGAGCACGGGCCGAGTTCGTCGTGATTGCGGGCGCGGATCACCCCTGGCCGGGGCGCCAGGCCGGCCTCCCTGGCCGATCGGGAGAGCCCTCCCAGGAATTGGATGCAACCAAGGCGGTCTGGGACTTCTTCGAGTCGCTTCCGTAGGGTCAGTACAGTTCCGCGGCGGCGGCTTCCAGCGCTCGCTTTTCGGCTTCGGTCATGAGTTGGGATTCGGTTGCGGTGGCGACGTTCTCGATGATTCGGGAGGGGTAACTGGCCCCGGGGATAGCCACCGAGACAGCGGGGTTCGAGAGCACGTAGCGGAGGAGGTTCGCCGGCGTGAGGATGCCGGCAGTGCCATGTGCGATGTTGCCCCGCATGGTGGTCGTGCGACCGGAGCCGCCGACGGGCCGCATCACGATGATCCCGACATCGTGCTTGGCCGCCAGTTCAATGAGCGGCGCAGTCTGGGGATGGAACGCTGAGTACTCGATCATCACCGTTGAAAATTCGCCCGAGGTGATCAACTCGGGGAGTAGTTCGAGGTTGTGGGACGACACGCCGATATGGTCGATGAGGCCTCGGTACTGGGCGGTTTTGAGCCCCTCAAGCGCACCGTCCTCGTTCCGAACTTCATCCCATGCCTCAGGCGTCGAGACGTCGTGCAGCTGGTAGAGTGGGAGCTTCGGCAGGCCGAGGACCTTGAGCGAGCGGTCGATATCGTACTGAGCGCCGCTCGCCGAGCGCCGGAAGGTCTTGGAGGCGATATGGAAGCCTTCTCCACCCCGGTGACGGATGACCTTGCCGAGCAGAAATTCGCTACCTTCGTACTCCCGGGCGGTGTCGATGAAATCAATCCCGAGGTCGAGGGCTGTTTCAATCGTCGGCGTGGCCTCCGGCGAATGCGGCGTATCCATTGCACCGAGGCCGAGCTCCGAAACCAGCAGGTCAGTTCGCCCGAGCCGGCGTTTCTTCAGTTCTCCCATCGTGGGATTTTACTACGCCGCCGGACGCTACCTTCCACGGAAGGCTGGCTCGAGCGCGGCGAAGATATCATTCGCTGCCTTTTCGGCTTCTGCCCGCGACATCTCTCCCTCGACTTCGGCGATCGAGCGTGGCGAACTGCCACCGCGAGCGAACACCTCGAGGCTGACGTACGTGCGGCCGTCGTTGTACCAGGCGTGGTACCCGTTCGCGGAGGCGCGCGAGGTTCCACCAGAAGAATCCTTCGATTCGACGTAGCTCAGCGCGTAGGTGTAGAGACCTTTCGCAGAGGGGGACAGGTCAACTTGCCCGAAGTCCCATTGAAGGTCGGGGTTCTCGATGTGGACGGTGGATAGGCTGGATTTGAGGTTTCGTTGCGCTTCGGGGCTCGAATAGACGTCTGGATCAAGTTTGGAGCAGATGAACGGATCGCAGGCGGCCACTGAGACCAGGACCTGGACATTTGCTTCACCGGCCGTCTTCGCCTCGGAGCGGTAGACGACGGTGGCGCCAAACGGCGTCGCCTTTGGATCCAATGCGGTGAACCCAGGCACTTCGACATTCACGATCTTTTCGAGTTCTTCCGTGGTTGGCGTGGACTTGGCATTCGAGTCCTTGCCTTGCGCTGGCGACGAAGAGGAATCGGCAGCGTCGGCTGGTTCCTGATCGTCGCCGCCACCGCAGGCGAACGAGAGAAGGGCTGCAAGTACGAGGAATCCGCTGATGAACTTAAGCATGGGTCATTCTTTTCGAGCACGGCTTCTCGGTCGACCGGGAAAACCCGCGATTCAGTGCGGGACGTCTCCGAAGAGGCTCTCAAAGGTCGCTGTGCGCTTCATCGCGGGAACGGAGAGCGTGAGCTTGTCGCCTGGGGTCAACACCCAGCTGCCGTCTGGCACGGTCGTCTCCTCGCCTCGTTCCACAAGCAGCACGCGGACGCCAACGGGCAGTCCCGAATCGAGCAGCTGGCGGCCGGCGATCGGCGAATCACGAGGGATGATGACTTCCATCGCGGCGAGTTCGGTATCCAGCGCCGTGAGCGGCCGAATTTGTTGGCCGACCGCGCGACGGTAGGAGCGAAGGAGGTCCGCGCCATCGACCACACCGAGGATCTTCTTGCCTTCGGTGATCGGTAGCCACCGGCGGTCGTTTGCGGTCAACAGGTCCAGGGCAACATCGAGCGTGACATCCGAGGAGATGGTCGTCGGGATCGGGCGGGTGAGTTCCCCAACTGTGGGTTTGGCGGTTTCGATGCCCGTGCGGAGGTCGCCAAGGTTGACCTCGCCGAATTTGCCGCCCGCGAGCGCGACAACGGCGAACTGCTCTCGCTCAGCCTCAAGTGTTGCGAGGACCTCATTCGGGGGCGACGCAGGACCGAAGATCGAGACCTTTCGCATCGCGCGTTGGACTGGTAATGCCGAGAGCAGCGGGAACGAGAAGCGATGACGGTGGGCGGGCGATTCGGCGCGGGTTGGCTGTTGGCTCTTGTAGATGGTGGTGTCGCCGACAAGGAGGGTCGCGATCGCGACCGCGGCCATGGCGGGCGCAAGGAGCGAGAGATTCCCCGTCATTTCGCCGACCATTAAGAGCATCGCAAGAGGTACGTGGGCGACGCTGCCGAACATGGCGATCATGCAGATGATGATCACCGGCGCCGGGTCGGCAGGAAAACCGGGGAGCCCGTGCCCCACTCGCCAGGCAGTGGCGCCGAGCAACCCACCAATGACCATCCCGGGGCCGAAGATACCGCCCGACCCGCCGGAACCCACGGTGAGGGAGGTCGTCACGATTC
>JBATAT010000129.1:0-2268 GCA_049662005.1 Tepidiformaceae bacterium | reverse complement strand
GGTTGGCGGGTGGCAAACGACGGTGCAGTTGGGACGCCGAACATCAGGCGCGACCAGATCGAACGAACGGGGCGACTTTGGACGCAGTTCGTAGCGCTCCTTGTCAGTCGCGCCTGTTGTTTGCTGGGGGTGGGGAGATGAGCGGGGGCGGCGGGCGACTTTGGACGCAGTTCGTAGCGTTCTTTGTCAGTCGCGCCTGTTGTTTGTTGGGGGTGGAGGCGGGACTAGGGGAGGGATGTTGCTTCGTAGTTGCCAGACTTGAGCGCTGCGAGGAGTTCGGCATCGGTCGTTATGTTTGATTCGAAGTGCGTAGCCGCCCGGCCAACCTCCTCCTCGGCGTGAGCGTCGGAGCCGCCGATGCCGGGACGGCGGAAGCCTTTCGCGAGCCCGGTCGCGGCGAGGTTCTTCAGCTTCGAATCCGATCCGTTGATGGCCTCGACAGACTCGAAGAATGCAACCGTCTCGTGCGTGATCCGGAGGTGGCCATCACGCGCGGGGTGAGCGAGGAACAAGAGCGCGCCAGTGGCTTCGGCGGCTTCGAATACTTCCCGGGCGATAGCCGAGAAACCCGCCGGCTCGAGGCCGAATGCGAGGACATGGCCAAGATCGGTGGTCAATTCGACGCCAGCGAAGACGGCAACCGGCGAGGCCTTACGCAATTCCTCCAGTTGGTCCTGGTTCCAGGCGCGATCGTGTTCGGTGAGGCAAACACCATCGAGTCCGCGTTCTGCCGCGAGGCGCAGGAGGTCGGGTGCAGTGAGGGCGCTGCAGGTCGAGAGGGGCTGGGTGTGGCAATGCAGGTCGATGAGCACGCGGCCGTGGCTACCGGGGCAACTTCATGCCGTAGATTTCACCGAGGAGATCGAGATAGGCCGACATTGGACCGGACTGCGGTTTGTTACGCCGGTACATGACGGCGATATCGCGCTCGACCGGTTCGGCCGATTCGATGTGCACTTTGTGGAGCGTGCCGAGGCGGATTTCTCGCTCCACCGAGACTTCCGGGAGCAGGGCGATGCCGAGGCCCGATTCGACCATCTTTTTGGTCGCTTCGATCGAATCGAGTTGCATCTGCTGGTGTGGGACGACGCCGAGGTCGCGGAAGAGGCTAAGAATGAGGCCGTAGTAGCCCGAATCGCGGTCGAAGAGGATGAGCGAGTCATCGGCGAGCTGGTCGACCTTCACCGAGCCCTTCTTGGCGAAGCGGTGCTGTGACGACACCACGAGCACGAGTTCATCCTGGTAGAGCGTGACCGTTCGAACATCCGGATGGTTGATCGGGCGGCCGAAGCCGACCTGGACGTCGTCGTCGAGGACCATCTGGAGGACTTCATCGCTATGGCCGGTGCGGACGAGGACATCGACGCCTTCGTGGTTGTCGCAGAAGACCTTCAGGAGTCGGGGGAGCACGTACGTGCCAACGGCCGGTGCGGTGCCGATCATGAGACGGCCGGCGGTGCCATCGCGGGTGCCTTCGAGCACCATCATTCCCTCGTGAAGGGTGCGGAGCACTCGCTGTGCATAGGGCAGGAAGGAGCGGCCGGCATCGGTGAGCTTTACACCCCGCCCCATGCGCTCGAAGAGCGTCTGGCCCACCTCCCGCTCCAGCGATTGGATGCGGTTGCTCAGCGACGGCTGAGCGACGCTGAGCATGTCGGCAGCGCGGCTGAAGCTGCCGCAATCAGCGGCGGCGATGAAGGCATCGAGTTGTGCCAGTTCCACGGATAGCTCATCCCAGAGCGATAAGAAATCGCTATGTCTGGAACAATACGCGATGGACCAGCCATAGGCTAGAGCTAGGGAAGTATCGATGACTCATACTTTGACGCTGATTCGAAGCGGAAGGAGAACCGCCGAGGACGCAAAGGAGACGGAGGTTTTCCGAGGGAACCACGTCCATCCGACCGAAGATCTTTGCGTACTTTGCGTACTTCGTGTTGGCCGTGATGCCTTAGTCGAGGTAGCGGCCAAGGATCCAGGTCATCACATCGCGGCCTGTGAGCATACCGACAAGGTTCCCCGCGCGGACAACGGGGATGTGGCGGAAGCCGCCATCGCCCATCTTGTTGAGGGCGTAGGCCATGGTGTCGTCCTCACGGAGGATGACAGGATCATGGGTCATGTGGATCGAGACGGGCTCGTCCATGGTCGCCGGGTTCTTGGCGATTTTCTTGAGGACATCGCGGTCGGTGAAGATGCCAACCACGATGCCGGATTCGACCACGGCAACGGCGCCCATCGGGTCTGCACGCATGAGCGCGATCGCAT
>JBATAT010000128.1:0-11564 GCA_049662005.1 Tepidiformaceae bacterium | reverse complement strand
GCGTCGACAACGCGGTGTGCCTCCAGGGCGGTGCGGAAATCGGGGAACGCAGCCCGACCCTCTTCGACGCATTTCAGGAAGCTGAAGTCCTCCCACATCCCTAAACGGGCGAGGTTTTGTTCCTCACCGTGCAAGCCTGCAATTTCGCAGTAGCGCTCGAGCACCTCGTCGGCACTCATTTCGATGGCCGCTCCGGTGCGGCCCTGGTATCGAATCGAACCGATGAAGTCGTGATCCGTCGCGAAGTAGCCGCCTTCGAAGAACACTTCGAGGTGACGTGTAGAAGGCCGATCATCGAGCGCATGCCAGACCGACGATAGCGAAGTCTGGTGGCCGCTAGCGTGCTGGAAGGTCGCGATAGCGACGTCCTCGACGCCCGGGTGCCCACTCGTTTCGCGGGTGTGGCATCGGACTGCCTCAATCTCTCCGAACAGCCAACGAAAGAGGTCGACGTCATGAATTGAGTGCTCGATCAGTGTTCCGCCGCCGGCGCGTTCGAAGACTCCTCGCCAGGAACTGCCGTACTGACCTCGGATGGGGAAGAACTGGTCGTCGCGGAGATGCGCCGTAAGCAGCGGTCCGAGGTTGCCGGCCGAGATCAGATCCTTCATGACGGTGAACACGGGCGAGTAGCGGAGCACCAACCCCACCTGGTTCACGACGCCGGCACGCTCGACTGCTTCGACCATGCGCTCGACTTCCGCGAGTGATTTCGCGAGCGGCTTTTCGCAGAAGATGTTGAACCCACGCCTTGCCGCTTCGATGACGAGTTCCGGGTGTTCCGCGGTTTCGGTGCAGATATAGACGGAGTTCAGCCCGGGGCGGTCAAAAACCGCGCTTGCATCGGCTGAGACCGTTGTTGCACCCACGATGCGGGCGAAATTCTCGGCGCGTTCGAATTGGCGGTCGGCGACGGCGACGTATTCGCCGGGCACGAGTTCCGAGCGAATCGAGCCTCGAAGGTTGCGCGAATGAAAGCGGCCAATATGGCCGCAGCCGATGAGTCCAACGACGGGATGAGGCAAGTGGGGCTCACATTCAGGCGGATTTTGCCCGCAGTTTACTGCCCGCTTGCCCCAACATGGCGATCGCCCCTCGGAGGCGGGCAATACTCGTTCTCGAGGTCGCCCGCGGAAGAGATCACCTGGGGGCGCAAGTGAGTTTTCCGCAGACGGCCTCCACAAAACGGACTTTCGCCCCCCGCGAAAGTCCGTTTTGTTATTCCCGACGTTGGTTTTTGTCCCCCCAACCACCCCGTGCTATAGTCAGCGCCGTCCTTAGGGACGAATTTCACAAACGGTCTCGGCGTGCTTTACGAATACGGCCACATCGGCATCCTCGTCATCATCGCGCTGATCTTTCCGCTCGGCGCTCTTGTTACGTCGTGGGCGTTTCAATACATCAAGGTCCGGCCGGCGAGTCAGCCCGACGTCGTTCGCGATGATATCTACGAGTGCGGACTTCGCACCGAGGGGCCGAGTCTTGTCCAGTTCAACTTCCGTTTCTACTACCTGGCGCTCCTCTTTGTGCTGCTCGACGTTGAAGTTGTTTTCCTCTTCCCCTGGGCGCTCGTGTTCGATGTCGTTGGCTGGGCGGGCTTCGGCAAAGGCTTGCTCTTCATTGGCACGTTCGTGATCGGCGGCATCTACGCGTGGCGTAAGCGCGCACTGGAGTGGACGCTGTGACGCGCGAACTCAGCGGCGCCGAAGCAGCCGCCCTCGCTGAGGCGGTCGTGCCTGGTTCGGTCGCAAAGACCACCGTGACAGCCTGTTACCTGAAGCCCGAGCATCTTGTCGCGACGCTTGAAGCGCTCAAGCGATCTCCTGAATCGGACCTGGTCCACCTGACGAATACCTGCGGCGTGGACTTCTGGGATCACATGGAAGTCGTCTATCACATTCAATCGTTCGTGAAGAACCACATGGCGCTCTTCAAGGTCGAAGTCTGGGATCGTGAAAATCCGGAAATTCCCAGCGTTGTGCCGGTCTTCCACGGGGCCTGGATGCAGGAAAACGAAACCTACGATCTCTACGGCATCAAGTTCACGGGCCATCCCAACCTGTATCGGATCCTCCTCTGGGAGGGCTACCCCGGTTGGCCGCTGCGCAAGGACTTCCTTTCGATGCCGGGCGGCCTCCAGCCAGGGCTCGGCGAATTTGCCGGCGTCGCGCGGCGCCAGGAACCGCCCTTGAAGGTGATCGAATGAGCCAGGTCGTCAAAGCCGAGCCGTTCATCCTCAACATCGGGCCGCAACACCCATCGACTCATGGCGTGTTCCGGATCCGCGCAACCGTCGACGGTGAAAAGGTGATCGAGGCCGAAATGGTCATGGGCTACCTCCATCGTTCGATGGAGAAGCTCGCCGAAGAACGCACCTACACCCAGAACATCCCCTTCACCGACCGAACTGACTACCTCAGCAGCATGTCGAACAACCTCGGCTACTGCCTGGCGGTCGAAAAGCTAGCGGGCATCGATGTACCTGCCCGGGGCGACGCCATCCGGGTGATCATGGCCGAACTTCAGCGGCTCGCCAGCCACTGCATGGCCGTCGGCGCCTTCGCAAACGACACCGGGGCATGGCAGACGCCCGTGATGTGGGCCTTCCGCGAACGCGAGAAGATCCTCGACATCTTCGAAGCTACCTCTGGCGCCCGCCTCACCTGCAACTACATGCGCATCGGCGGCGTAGCGTTCGACATTCGGCCGGAATTCGAACCGATGGTGCGGAAGATTCTCAAAGAGTTCCCGCCGTTCCTGCAGGACATGGAAGACCTGCTTTCCGGGAATGAAATCTTCATCACGCGAACTCGTGGTATCGGCGTGCTCACGCCGGAAATGGCGACCAACGCGAGCCTTTCGGGGCCGATGCTCCGGGGCAGCGGCATCGCCTGGGATTTGCGCAAGGCCGACCCCTACTGTGGATACGAGCAGTACGACTTCGAGATTCCAATTGGCTACCAGGGCGATTCATTCGACCGCTTCATTGTGCGACTCGAAGAGATGCGCCAGAGCCTGAAGATCATTCAGCAGGCACTCGATGGGCTGCCATCCGGCCCGCACTCGACGCAGGTGCCTCTCGCGCTCCGCCCGCCGAAGGGTGAGGCGTACGCCCGGATCGAGAGCCCGCGTGGCGAACTCGGCTATTACCTCGTCAGCGACGAGGGTCCGGCGCCCTACCGCTTCCACATTCGGCCGCCATCCTTTATCAATCTCTCCGCGCTCCGTGAAATGACCGTCGGCGGCACCGTCGCCGATGCGATTGTCGTTCTCGGTTCGATCGACATCGTCGTGGGGGAGATTGACCGCTGATGACCGCCACCTTCCTCTACACCGACCACTGGTACGACCTTCGCGATCTCTCCAACATTTCGAGTGCGATCCTCGATGGTGCGGACAAGATCCTGCCGTTCAGCATTGTCTACATCCTGGCCGCGCTCATTGGCTTTGTTGCGAGTTTCCTCATCTTCGTACTGCCGTCGCAGCTCTACGTTGGGGTCTATGGCGAACGGAAGCTCATCGGCCGGATGCAATCGCGCTATGGCCCGAACCGGGCCGGGCCTTTCGGTCTGCTCCAGCCGATCGCCGATGCCATCAAGCTCCTGACCAAGGAGTCGCTGACACCTACGCGAGCGGACCACCTGATCATGTATGTCGCTCCGATCCTGTTCGTGATGCCGGCAGTCCTCATCTTCGCCGTGATCCCCTTCGGACCAACAAACGCCGACGGCAACGGAATGGTCTTCGCCAACATTCCCGTGAGCCTGCTGTACTTCATGGCGATCTCGTCGCTGCCGGTGATCGCCGCTTTCATGGCCGGATGGAGTGCGAACAACAAGTACAGCCTCTACGGCGCCATGCGCATCGTCGCGATGGCCATCAGCTACGAAGTTCCGCTCGTCACCGCGCTGCTCGCTGCGGTAGTTATCACAAGCAACCCGGTCTCGAACGGGCTCGCCCTCCAGGGGATGGTGGAGTGGGCGGACACCTACAAGATCTGGGTCGTGTTCGTCTCGCCCCTGGCGTTCATCGTCTACTTCATCTGCGTCAGTGCGGAACTGAACCGCACGCCGTTTGACATCGCCGAAGCAGAATCGGAGATCGTTGCTGGTTACCTGACCGAGTATTCGGGGATGAAGTGGGGCCTCTTCTACGGGATGGACATTGGCTATGCCCTCGGGGCATCGGCTTTCGCGGCGACCGTTTTCCTCGGCGGCTGGACGCTCTTCGGTCTCGAGAAATGGGTTCCACCGTGGATCATCTTCATCGGCAAGACCCATCTCTTCTACTTCGTCTTCATCTGGACGCGGGGAACGCTTCCGCGCCTGCGTTCGGACCAGCTCATGCAGTTCGGCTGGAAGTTCCTGTTGCCCGTGGCGATCATCAACCTGCTGATCGTGGCGAGCGAACGCATGTGGTGGAGCGATCAGAACTATGAAAAGGGACTGGTGTACGTCCTCGCGGTCGTGAACATCATCGGTTCGGTGATCGTGATCTGGGCGTGGGCACGATTCCTCGGGTACGGCGGGGGCGATACACCCATTCGGCCGCGGCTCGTGAAGAACGCGGGTGGATTCGTACCCGTGGGCAGCGAGGCAAACCAGTAATGGACAACGGCGGCGTCGTCTTCGCCTTCTACGTGCTTGCAGCGCTGACACTCATCTCGGCGAGTTGCGTGGCATTGTCGCGGAATTTGCTCCATGCAGTGCTGTTCCTGATCCTCACCTTCGTGGGAATCGCCGGGTTTTTCGTTCTGCTCTCCGCTGACTTTATCGCGATGGCACAGATCATCATTTACGTGGGCGCCATCGCAGTGCTGATCCTTTTCGCGATCCTCCTGACGCCGCGAGCGGACCGGGATAACGGCGAGACGAAATTTGCAGCTCCCGCGGCATTGCTCGGGGTCTGTGTGGCGGCAATTTTCCTGTTCGTGATTAACGACACCGCATGGCAGCTGAACGACTCCGTCCCGGACCTCTCGGTGCGAACCCTCGGTACGGCGCTGCTCGAGACGTGGGTCCTGCCGTTCGAAATCGCCAGCGTGCTCCTGACTGCGGCCCTGGTCGGCGCCATCATGCTCACTCGTTCGCCTGAGGAAGAAGCGGAGGACGCGCTCGCATGACGATCGGACTCGACCACTTCCTGACCGTAGGGGCGTTGATTTTCGCGATCGGCCTTGCCGTGGCGCTCAGCAAACGAAACGCGATCGGCGTTCTCATGGGTATCGAACTCATGTTGAATGCGGTGAACCTTACCCTGATAGCGTTCGCTCGATTCAGCGTGAGCGACCGGCCGATCACGGGCCAAACATTCGCTGTTTTTATCATCACGGTTGCCGCGGCCGAAGCCGCAGTTGCCCTTGCGCTCGCCGTTTCCGTCTACCGGAACCGCGGCACGGTCGATGTCGACCAGATCAACCTGTTGAGGTCTTGACGATTCATGTGGGCTGAATTCATGACCGTGCGCAACGCCTACGTGGCTCAGACCTGGCGCGAACTTTTCGCTGCCGAAGGACTCTCGATGCTCGTCGTGCCGCCGATCGGCTACGGCGAAAAGGCCTCCATGCGTGATGAACGGACGCTCTATGTTCCAACCGGGAAGGCACACGTCGCCCGCGAAATCCTGAGGAAGATCTAGCCGATGCTATTTCTCCAGGCTGCTGAACATGCCGCGGGCATCCCATCGATCTCGGAGCAGGTGCTCTGGGCGATTCTTCTCGCTCCACTGGTGACCTGGGGAATCATCGTTGCCTACGCGCGGAAGTATCCCGCCCTCTCCGGATGGCTCGCGTTCGCCGGCGTCGGGATTGCGTTCATCCTGAGTGTCGTCGTCCTTTTCAACGTGATGGACGCCGATGGCGGCGTGCGGCAGTACACGCACGAGTGGTTCACGGCCGGATCGCTCACCGTGAACCTGGGAGTGCGAGCCGATGGCCTGACGGCGGTCATGCTGATTGTTGTTACCGGCGTTTCGATGCTCGTGCAGCTTTATTCCACGGGCTACATGGATGGCGACAAGGGCGAGGGCCGCTACTTCGCCCACATGTGCCTGTTTACCTTCTCAATGCTGGGGATCGTTCTCGCTGACAACCTTTTCCAGATATTCGTTTTCTGGGAGCTTGTTGGCCTTTGTTCGTACCTGCTGATCGGATTCTGGTTTCACAAGCCAAGTGCCGCGGCTGCAGCCAAAAAGGCGTTCATCGTCACGCGCATTGGCGACCTTGGCCTTCTGGCTGCGCTGTTCCTGATCTTCCGCGAACTCCCCGGGGCGGCATTCGATGTGGCCGCCATCCAGGATTGGGCACTCCACGGGGGCGCCGAGGGCAAGATCATCACCCTCTTTGCACTCGGTATCTTCGCTGGCGCCGCCGGCAAGTCCGCTCAATTCCCGTTGCACGTCTGGCTTCCCGACGCGATGGAAGGCCCGACACCCGTCTCCGCGTTGATTCATGCGGCGACGATGGTGGCTGCCGGTGTGTACCTGGTGGCCCGCTTCTTCCCGGTCTTCGAGGCCTCCCCGGACGCCCGCGAATTCATCGCGTGGATCGGGGCAATCACCGCCCTCCTCGCCGCCTGCATCGCGCTCGTACAGACGGACTTCAAGCGGGTGCTCGCCTACTCAACGATCAGCCAGCTGGGCTACATGATGCTGGCGCTGGGCACCCTTGGGTACGTGGCAGCCATTTTCCACCTGTTCACACACGCGTTCTTCAAGGCGCTCCTCTTCCTCGGCAGCGGCTCGGTGAACCACAGCACGAATACGTTCGACATGCGGAAGATGGGCGGACTCAAGAAGTTCATGCCGATCACGTACTGGACGTTCATGATTGGCTCGCTCAGCCTTGCCGGGATCTTCCCGCTCGCAGGTTTCTGGTCGAAGGATGAGATCCTGCTCGATGCCTGGCGCGACAACCGCGGGCTCTGGGTGATCGGTGTCACCGTCGCCTTCATGACGGCGTTCTACATGTTCCGCGCCATCTTCCTCACCTTCCACGGCGAGTACAAAGGCGGCGAACCCGTCGACCATCACGATGAAGACTCCCATTTCCACGGCGACCCTGCACACCCACACGAATCACCCTGGGTGATGACCGTTCCGCTGCTCGTGCTCTCCGTCCCGGCAATCGTGGCCGGATGGCTCGCCTTCGACCACCTCTTCGCTGATTTCATCAAGGGTGCGCTGCCCGAAGTTGGTCACGAAGGAAGTTCCTTCGAGATTGGCGTTGCCATCAGCTCGACGATCGTCGCGGTGGCGGGCATCGGGGCGGCCTATGCCATCTACATGAAGAAGTGGGTCACGTCCGAATCGATCCGGCTGACGCTCGCTCCGTTCGCCATCATGTTCGAGAACAAGTTCTACCTCGACCGACTGTACGAAGACGTGTTCGTCACGCGAATCATGCAGCGCGGTTGGAACCGCCTGCTCGAGGCGAACGATCGCTACGTGTTCGATGGCATCGTTAACGGCAGTGGCCGTGTTGCACGCGAGGCGAGCGTCCGGCTCCGCAGTATCCAAACCGGGCAGGTCCAGAGCTACGGGCTCGGGATCGTCGCCGGAATCCTTGTCATCGTCGTCGCGGTTTACGCGGCGAACCCGCTGTAGGAGGGCGCCCATGGAACTCACCATCCTCGTCTTCCTCCCCGCGGTCGCCGCCGGGATCATCCTCCTGTTGCCGAAATCGATGGAGGGATACGCGAAGTGGATCGCGCTGGCGGCAACCACGGCCATGCTTGCGCTCTCCATCCAGATGTTCTTCGCGTTCGACCTTCACGCCGATGGCTACCAGTTCACTGAGCGTCATAGCTGGGTCGATATCGGCCAATTCAATCTCCAGTACCACCTGGGCGTCGACGGCCTGAGTATGCCGCTCGTGATTCTCTCGACGGTCCTCACAGTTGCCTCGGTGCTGATCTCGTTCAATATCACGAAGCGGCCGCGGACCTACTTTGCCCTGCTGCTCATCCTTGCGACGTCGGTCATCGGCGTCTTCGTTTCGCTCGATTTCATCCTGTTTTTCCTCTTCTGGGAGTTGGAACTGTTCCCGATGTTCTTGCTCATCGCAGTCTGGGGTTCGGGCCGGAAGGAATACTCGGCGACGAAGTTCGTGCTTTACACGATTACCGGCTCGGCATTCATGCTGGTTGCCATCCTGATCCTGGCATTCAACGCCAACACCTTCGATATCGAGGTCCTCGGGCAGACGAACTTCAGCAACACGTTGATCCCGCTCGGATGGGTGTTCGCATTCCTTTTCATCGGGTTCGCGGTGAAGCTGCCGATCGTCCCCCTGCATACGTGGCTTCCGGATGCGCACAGTGATGCACCGACAGCCGTCTCCGTCATGCTCGCGGGCGTGCTCTTGAAGAT
Source organism: Tepidiformaceae bacterium (assembly GCA_049662005.1). Taxonomy (GTDB): domain Bacteria; phylum Chloroflexota; class Dehalococcoidia; order Tepidiformales; family Tepidiformaceae; genus Amarobacter. The sequence goes on along the minus strand of JBATAT010000128.1, from coordinate 3,197 downwards.
GGGTGGATACGGCATCATTCGCATGTGCGTGACCATGCTTCCCTCGGTGGCTGACGACTGGGATATCTGGTTTGCCGGCATCGGTGCGGTGAGCGTGCTCTACGGCGCCTTCGTCACCCTTCGCCAGACCGACCTCAAACGGCTGATTGCCTACTCGTCGGTCAGCCACATGGGCATCGTTCTGCTCGGCATCGGCGCCCTGGGCGATACCGGCCTCACGGGTGCGACCTACCAGATGCTGGCTCACGGCCTTATCACCGGGATGATGTTCGTGATGATTGGCTTCCTCTATGAACGGACGCATACGCGCGAAATCGCACGGCTGGGTGGCCTCGCGCGGCAGATGCCCCTGATCGCGACGGGCATGGTGTTCGCGGGCTTCGGTAGCCTTGGGCTCCCGGCAATGGCCGGTTTCATTGCCGAAATAACCGTCTTCCTCGGAACCTTCGCCAAGTTCGAATGGGCCGTCCTCTCGGCTTTCATCGGGGTAGTGCTCGCGGCGGGGTACATCCTCTGGACGATGCAGCGCGTGCTGTTCGGGCCGGTTAAACATGAGTGGGATGGGGTGACAGACCAGCACCACTGGTGGGAGCACACGGCGGCCGCTGGTCTCGCGGGGCTGATCATTCTCCTCGGGGTCTATCCCGCGCTGATGACGGACATGATCGATCCCGCAATCGACGCGATCATGGTGAGGGTGGATTCATGAGCGGCATCGACCTCGTTGGCCCCCAGTTTGCGGTCCTCGTCACCGCCGCCATCGTCCTCCTCGTCGATGGCTTGCTTCCGCAACACCGCCGCTATCTGCCACTAATCGCCATCGCCGGTGTCGCAGCGTCTGCCCTCTGGACGACCTCGTGGGTTGGTCGGGGCGACTACCAGGAAGCCTTCGACGGCACCCTCGCGCTCGACAAGTACGCGATCTTCTTCTACTACCTCTTCGCGGGAATAACCGCGACGGTCATCCTTGCTTCGATCGACTGGGTGAACCGCGAAGGCCGTGGCCAGGGCGAGTACTACGCACTCGTTTTGACGACATCGGCCGGGCTGATGTTCCTTGCGGCCGCGCGTGACCTGATTACCATCTTCCTGGCGCTCGAACTCTCATCGATTCCGCAATACATCCTCGCGGGTTGGGGCAAGGATAAGAAGTCCAGCGAGGCGGGCCTTAAGTACCTGTTGCTCGGGGCAATAGCCTCGGCACTGCTGCTCTATGGCATGGCCCTGCTCTACGGCGTTACCGGCTCCACGATGCTGCCGGAGATCGCAGACAGCATCCAGGCGAACGGCGAACAATACCGCTCGCTGCTCGTTCTCTCGATGGTCCTCCTGATCGCAGGCTTCGGCTTCAAGATGGCCGTCGTGCCCTTCCAGATGTGGGTCCCGGATGTCTACCAGGGCGCCCCAACGCCGGTAACGGCCTTCCTCTCGGTGGGGTCGAAAGCGGCCGCGTTCGCGGTCGTCACACGCATCTTCTTCGAAGCACTCGGCGAGCGTTTCCTGAGCGACGACTGGTCGATGATTTTCGCCATCATCGCGGCCGTTTCGATGACGCTCGGCAACCTGATGGCGATCGTTCAGACCGACATCAAGCGAATGCTCGGGTACTCGTCGGTAGCCCAGGCCGGAACGTTCATGATCGGGCTCGCGGCAATCGCCGTTCAGGGCGATGAGTTCACCCTCGGCGCGAGTGGCATCCTGTTCTTCACGGCGGCCTACGCCTTCACGAACCTGGGAGCGTTCATCGCCATCATCGCGATCTCCCAGAAGACCGGCAGCGACGAGATCAAAGACTACGCGGGCATGTGGAAGCGTTCTCCGTTCCTCGCCCTGGGGCTGGCTTTCTGTCTCGTCTCATTGACGGGTATTCCACCCACCGCCGGGTTCTGGGCGAAGCTCTACATTTTCAACGCCGGTATCCGTGCTGATTTGCTCTGGTTGGTGATTGTTGGCGTGCTCAACAGCGTTATCTCCGCGTACTACTACCTTTCGGTCGCACGCCAGATGTTCCTGGGTGACGCCGAAGACGAAGAGACCATCCGCACGACGCCCTCGATTGGGATGGCGCTGGGTGTCGCCACGCTCGGCGTCTTGATCTTCGGAATCCTGCCGATGCCGCTCATCTCCGCCGCTGAGAACGCGGTAGAGATCTTCTCGCGCTAGACTCTGATCGTGTACGACGACCTTCCCTACGACATCTCAATCGAAATCGGCATCGAAGCCCCCGGGCTCGACGTTGAGGCGCTTCATCATCTTTCGGTGCGGGTGATGTCTGGCGAGAAAGTCGCCGAGGGCACCGCGCTGGCGATCTTGATCACGGACGACGACGAGATTCGCCAGATGAATCACCAGTTCCTCGGGATCGACGAACCGACCGACGTCCTCTCGTTTCCCGACGAAGTGGACGATTTCGTGCAGGGGCTGTCAGAGGAAGCGCTGCTCGGCGACATCGCCATCTCGCTCCCGACTGCGATTCGCCAGGCCGGGGAGGCTGGCCACCCGCTGGCCTCGGAACTCGCGCACCTGCTTACGCATGGCATCCTTCATCTCTGCGGCTACGACCACGTCGGCAGTGCGGAGGATGAAGCCCGGATGCGCGCCCGCGAGGAGCACTACCTCGGTGACCTGAAGCTCGTTCACCAGCACTGACCCCGTGGTCGTTTGAGCGGCACATCTGTTCTATACTGGGTGCTATTCCAACAACTTCGGAGTGCGGGTGCTTTACGGAAAATGGCGGCCACGCGGCTTCGATGAAGTCGCCGGACAGGACCACATCGTGCGGACGCTGCGAAATGCGCTGGCGACCGGGCAGGTCGCGCATGCCTACCTGTTCAGCGGCCCGCGTGGCACCGGAAAGACGACAACCGCCCGAATCCTCGCCCGTGCCCTGAACTGCTCGAACCTCACCGATGGGGAGCCGTGTAATGAATGCGCCCCGTGCACGGCGATTCTCAACGGCTCGGCTCTCGACCTCATCGAGATGGACGCGGCGAGCAATCGCGGCATCGAAGACATCCGTGAACTTCGCGAAAAGATCGCCTTCGCACCTTCGGACCTCAAGCGTAAGGTCTACCTCCTCGACGAGGTTCATATGCTCACCGATGGGGCGTTCAATGCGCTGCTGAAGACGCTCGAAGAGCCGCCTCCGCACGCGGTCTTCATCCTTGCGACTACTGAACTCCACAAGATGCCGGCCA
>JBATAT010000127.1:0-14168 GCA_049662005.1 Tepidiformaceae bacterium | reverse complement strand
GGAGCCCGGCAACGAGTTCCTTGAGCGACGCGACTTCCGTGGTTGCCGGGTTCTTGTCGTAGCCCACAACTTCATGGCCCTTGTTTCGAAGGCGACCGCTGAGTCCCTCGCCCATCCTGCCGAGGCCAACCATCCCGATCTTCATCGAACTCAAGCCAGCGCCTCCAGTTCAGCTGGTGTCATGCGAGCCACCCGCCGGCCGTGCGCTCGGAGCGATTCGAGGTCACCATCCGCCTGTGCCGACTTCAGTTCGCCGAACGTTTTCGTTTCGCCCGGTATCGGCAGGTCCACTTCCGGCTGCGAAACGACCTGCAGGAAGACGCCCTGGTTTGGCCCCCCCTTGTGCATCTGTCCGGTTGAGTGCAGGAACCGTGGCCCAAAACCAATCGTCGTCGCCACGTGATAACGGTCGCGCAAGGCAACGCGGACGCGTTGAAGCCGCCGTTCCCATTCATCATTCCGAGGCACATAGGCCGTGAGCGCGATGTAATCGCCCTCCTTCACCTCGCCCAGCACCTGGTCGACTGGCGGCGTGCTTGAATCGACCTTCTGGCCAGCGAGGATCTTGTTCGTCGCTTCCTTCGCCTCCTGGACGTTCGGCTGGTCGAACGCGTTGATCTGCAAAATGTGACCGGCAACGGCCGTCGCGAACTCCCACCGGAAGAACTCGGCGCCGAGCTGGTACGGGTCGTGGTAAGCGAGCCGTACCACCGGGTGCCCCGCCTTTTCGAGAGCCTGCAGGGAAGGATCGTCGCCGTAGACGACGAACAAGCGGTCCTTGCCGTAGACCGCGGGCGCCCCCGGCGGTTCACCCGCAACGGGCAAGATTCCGCGCCCCTCCTTCCCGGTCGATTCTGCGATGAGCTGTTCGATCCAGTTCGCGAGACTCGCCATTGCTTCTGGCAGCACCAGGGTGAGCTTGTTCCGCCCGGCGAGTGCCGCTTCGCCAAGGATTGCTCCCAGCCAGGCGCCCGGATTCGCCTCCGCGCTGCCCGATTGCCCACACGCTTCCATCATCTGGTGCGCGCGCTTCAACAGCACGGCGACATCGACGCCGATGAGTGCCGCAGGCACAAGTCCGAAATACGAGAGCGCCGAATACCGTCCTCCGATATCCGGTGGGTTCGCGAAAACCCTCCGGAAAACGCGCTCTTCAGCAAGCTTCTGCAGCGATGTGCCCGGGTCGGTGACTGCAATGAAGTGCGCACCATCCGGTACCTTCGACCAGAAGTGCGCGAACTGGGAAAGCGTCTCGATCGTCGTCCCCGACTTGCTGGAGACGATGAACAGCGTGTGCTCCAGGTCGAGGCCGGCCTCCAGTGCCGCAATCTGGTCCGGATCAGTCGCGTCCAGCACATGCAGCGTAAGCGCCCCCGGCACCGTCCCGAAGGTCGTCTGGAGCACTTCCGGCGCCAGGCTCGAACCACCCATACCGAGCAGTACCGCCGTTGTGTACCCCTCGTCCCAGACGGACTTTGCGAATTCTGTCAGCGCTTTCGCCTGGTCTGCGAGGTCGTCCGCGACGGTCAGCCAGTCGAGCCGATTCGCGATTTCCGTCGGATCCGGCTTCCAGACGGTGTGGTCGCGCTTCCAGATGCGCCCAACCAGATCGCTGGAGTCCATCTCGCGCAGCCGGGACTCGACCGCAGCGCTAACTCCGGCAAGGGCGGCCGTCTCCTTCTTTCGTTCGACCTGCACCAGCGCGATGCGGCTCGCAACCACCTGGAGGAGCTTCGCAAAGTCCTTCGCGAACGATTCCAGCCCGTCGTCGAGCAATTTCGCCGTCACCGCGTTGAGGTCGATTCCGGCCTTGCCGAGCTCTTCCAGCTGGCTGTCGGCGAGGTCCAGGTTGGGCATCAGTGTCGGGCGGACATCGAGGTGATCGAGTGCCGCCTGCAGCGTCTTCTCCGGCATCGTATTCACCGTGTCCGGGCCAATGAGCTCTTCGACGTACTTCACATCGGAGTAGCTGGGGTCCTTTGTGCTTGTTGAAGCCCAGAGCGTGCGCTGAACGTGCGCGCCCTGTTTCGCCAGTTGGCGCCAGCGGTGGCTCTCCAACACCTCCCGGAAGCGGCGGTAGGCATGCCTTGCATTGGCAACGCCAGCCGTCCCCCGAAGCGGCGAGCCTTCCGGCAGCAGTTTGTCGACGGCCGAATCCACGCGTGAAACGAAGAACGAGGCGACGCTGGCCACGCCCTCGAGCGGCTTTCCGGCTGCGATCCGCCGTTCGAGGCCCGTGAGGTACGCCTCGATTGTGTCCTCGTACGCCTGGTACGCGAACAGCAGCGTGATGTTCGTGTTGATGCCCGCAAAAATCATGTCCGAGACCGCGCGCGTGCCCGCCTTGGTGCCCGGCACTTTGATCATCACGTTCGGACGATCGACGAGCGCGAACAATCGCTTCGCTTCTCGCACCGAAGCTTCCGTGGTGTCTTCGAGGCCGGGCGGCAGTTCGAGCGAGATGTATCCATCCTCGCGGTTCGATCGGTCGTACACGGGCCGCAGCGCATCTGCCGCGCCGCGAATGTCGTCCACCGCGATCGAAACAAACGCATCGTACGGAGTCAGATCGTCGTCCCGATGGGCGAGCGATGCGATCGCCTCCGCATAGTCATCCGAGTTAGCGATGGCCTTCTCGAAAATGGAAGGGTTCGAAGTCATCCCCGTAACCCACCCGGAGGCGATCATCTTTTTGAGGCTGCCCGACGTGAGCATTGAACGCTGGATGTTGTCGAGCCAGACACTCTGGCCGAGCTCCAACAGTTGAAGCGTTGTTGGTTTATCCGTCACTGGGCTGGTCATTTCAAGCCTCCTCTAGGCGATCTCAGGTAGTACCGCTCTATCTCGTGGACTTTCTTGAGCCGGCGCACGTGACGTTCCGCCCCGCTGAACGTCGCCGTCGCGAAGGCCGTTATGAGTTCGATGGCGAGTTCCCGGCCAACAACCTCGGCGCCAAGGCAGAGGACGTTCATATCGTCGTGTTCCACTCCCTGGTGCGCCGACCACGTGTCGTGGCAAACCGAGGCGCGCACGCCGGGAATCTTCGTCGAGGCGATCGAGGCTCCGACCCCGCTACCGCACATGACGATTGCGCGCTCGACTGTTCCTTCGCGTATGGCTTCTCCCACAGCACGTGCGAAATCGGGGTAATCGTCATCCGGGTCCGTCCCGTCGCCCCCAAAGTCCGCTACGTCGTGGCCCAGTGCTTCCAGTGTCGTCCGAGCCGGCCCTTTCAGCGGGAAGCCCGCGTGATCGGCGGCAACAGCGAATCGCACCTTAATCGCCCCTCTGCTTTGCGCGGTCGATGGCTGTGCGCGCTCGTTTTGCGACTTCCTCCGCCGTGAAGCCGAACTTCTCGAAAAGCACCTTGCCCGGTGCCGAAGCGCCGAAGTGGTCGATCGCGACCATCTCGCCATCTTCCCCGACCCATTGCCGCCAACCAAACGACGCACCCGCCTCCACCGAAACACGTGCCCGCACCGCGGGTGGCAGAACGCTGTCCCGGTAGTTCGCTGGTTGGGCTTCGAAGATGCTCCAGCCCGGCATGCTAACCACGCGTGCGCCGATCCCATCCTTCTGCAGCAGGTCTCGCGCACCGAGAGCGACGGCAACCTCCGACCCCGTTGCGATCAGGATGACGTCTGGCTTTTCGCCGTCCGCTTCGGCCAGTACATAAGCGCCCTGCGGCACACCCTCTCGCATTCGCGCCACCTCGCCAAGAACCGGGACATTCTGGCGAGTAAGCACCAGCAACGTCGGCCCCTGGTGCTCAAGCGCGAGTTTCCATGCAGCCACCGTTTCGTTGGCATCGGCCGGGCGCAACACCTGAACGCCGGGCATGGCCCGGAACGACGCAAGTTGTTCGATTGGCTCGTGTGTTGGTCCGTCTTCGCCAACGCCAATACTGTCGTGGGTTAGAACAAAGACGACGTGCGTCTGCTGGATCCCCGCCAGCCGGATTGCGCCGCGCGCATAGTCCGAAAAGACGAAGTAGGTCGCCACAAACGGGAGGAGGCCGCCATGCCGCGCCATACCGTTCGCGGCTGCTGCCATCGCGAACTCTCGCACGCCGAAATGGATGTTCCGGCCCAGTCGATTGGAAGCTGAGAATGCCGGGTGGTCGTCGAGGTACGTTTTCGTCGAACCGGCCAGGTCTCCTGTCCCGCCCATCAACGCTTCGATTGCCGGGGCAAGCGCATTAAGCGCCTTGCTCGATGCGGTTCGAGTCGCAATCGGGCCATCCTCCGGCGAAAACTCCGGCAGCCGTTGTTCCCAACCCTCCGGCAACTTGCCGGAAAGCATCTGCTGGAATAGTGCCGCGTCTTCGCCGAATTTGACCTCGTACGCTTCGAACTTGCGGTTCCAGTCAGCCTGCCGTTCGCGTCCGGTGACGACTGCCTTTCGGAAGTGCTCAAGCGCCTCTTTCGGCACGAGGAAGTCCGGCGATTGCGGCCAGCCAAGGGCATCCTTCGTCAGCCGCACCTCGTCGGGCCCGAGCGGTTCGCCGTGCGCACTCGCTGTTCCCTGCTTGTTCGGGCTGCCGAAGCCAATGATCGTCCGCGCTACCACGAGTGAAGGCCGCTCCGTCTCCGCCTGGGCAGCCTCGATTGCCATGGCCACCGCGTCGGTGTCCTCGCCGTCGATGTGCTGGACATGCCAGCCGTATGCCTCGAAGCGCTTGCCAACGTCCTCGGTGAACGCGAGGTCGGTGCTACCGTCGATCGTGATGTGATTGTCGCAATAGAGGTAGATGAGCCGCCCTAACCCCAGCGTCCCCGCGAGCGATGCCGCCTCGGATGCGACGCCCTCCATCAGGTCACCATCACTGCAAATCACGTAAATGAAGTGGTCGACGACGGCGTTTCCGGGCCGGTTAAACCTCGCTTCGAGGTGGTGAGCGGCGATTCCGAGCCCAACCCCCATCGCGAAACCCTGCCCGAGAGGCCCCGTTGTTACTTCGACGCCGGGGGTAATGCCGAATTCCGGGTGGCCCGGTGTTTTGCTGTCCCACTGGCGAAACCGCTCGATCTCCGAAAGTGGCAGGTCGTAACCCGTCAGGAAGAGGAGGCTGTAAAGCAGCATGGAACCATGTCCCGCCGACAGCACGAACCGGTCGCGATCGGGCCATTCCGGGTCCGACGGATTGTGTTTGAGGTACCGCGTCCAGAGCGTGTACGCCATCACCGCGGCGCCCATGGGAAGTCCCGGGTGCCCCGAGGACGCCTTCTCTACCGCGTCCATCGAAAGCGTCCGGATCGTGTTGATGCACAACGTATCGAGCGCTGCATCGCCGGAGGGATGCCTCGACCGCCCCGGAACCCCGTCGCCACCCCTCGTCTCTCGTGGCGATTCGGTTGCGGTCGGTTTCATACGGAACTCCTAACAAACTTGTTTCTTACTCTCTAACCATTGTGGCACCGGCACCGGGTAAAACGGGGGTAGGGAGATAAACAATCTATTAACCGGACCATCTTGCATGTTTCAGGACCATTGCAGATGTACACACCGGCGAACTGCGCCCATCGGGCCTGTCTACCTCCCCCGTGCCCGCGTGATGATTCGAACCGGTCGATCCGATCGCAGATAGTTCCAGGCCCATCCGGACAGCACCACGAACCGGTTACGGAAGCCGATGATGTAATACAGGTGCACCGCCAGCCATGCGATCCAACCCGGGAATCCGGCCATCTGGATTGGGCCGATGGACGCAACGGCGACACCTTTTCCAACCGTGGCCATTGATCCCCGGTCGCGGTACCGGAACGCTCGAAGCGGTTTGCCCTGCACCGTCCGAAGGATGTTCTCCGCGACGACACGGCCCTCCTGCATGGCCGGTGCCGAGAGCATTGGGATCTCCTTTTCGCCGCGGGGTACCGAAGCGATATCCCCAATCGCAAATGCCTCATCCTGGCCTCGTATCCGCATGAAGCGATCGACCTCGATGCGTCCGCTTCGGCTGACGCCAACGTCGAGTGCAGTCGCAAGGTCGGCAGGCCGGACACCGGCCGACCAGATGAGCGTGCGGGTTGCCACAAACTCACCGTTGGAAAGCTGAACGCCCTCGTCGTCGGCCGAGGTCACACGAACACCGGTCCGAACCTCGACACCCTTCTGCTGCAACTCAAGCCGCGCCTTCGCGCCGAGACCGGACGGGAATGGCGGAAGCAGTTCGTCCATCCCTTCGAGCAACAGGATCCGGATTTTCTGGTGGGCCAGTTCCGGGTACTCGCCCGGCAGGAGGATCCGGACAAGCTCCGAGAGAGCGCCCGCGTACTCCACGCCAGTCGGCCCGCCGCCAACGATAGCGAACGTCAGCCACGGCCCGGCTTCGTCTGGCGCTTTTGTGGCGGCGGCCTCAAGGCAGCGGAGGATGTGGTTCCGCAATTCCAACGCTTCAGAGAGATCCTTGAGCCCGAGCGCTCGTTCCGCCACCGCACTCATGCCGAAGAAATTGGTCGTACTTCCGGCCGCGACCACGAGGAAATCGTAGGGAATGTCGGGTAAGTCAGTGGTCTTGACGACCTGGCGTTCGAGGTCAACACCGACGACCTCGGCCTGCGTGAACCGAACGTTGCCGGACCCGCGGAAGATCGCCCGCACAGGCCGCGCGATATCGCCCGGGTTCAGTAACGAACTCGCCACCTGGTAGAGCAACGGCGTGAACAGGTGATAGTTGTTACGGTCGATGATCCGCACCTGGACGGCGCGCCCGGCCAGTTTCTTGGCGCACTCCAGCCCGCCGAATCCCGCTCCAATGATCACTACCCGTGGCACGCTCATACAACAAGCGTAACCCTTCCGGACCGCCGGTTGCCCGGTCCCGTGGGCAACGCGTCTCGCGTTCATTCATTCTTCGTTCAGATCCATTCCCGTGTTCATTTGCGCCGTGTTGCAATCATGTTGCAGTCTGCGGCTCCCCCAACCGTTCAGGCTAACCTGTGTGGGGAGCCAGCCGCCCACCCCTCGCTCGTTCGTCGTGTCTCTTGGGCTGCGACCTGGTGGCGGGTTCCCGTGCGACTCAGGAGGTCACAGATGAGCACAACACCGAAAGACGTCGACCTGGCTTCCGAGGGCATCGCCGAAGACGCCCTTGGCGACGGCGAAATCGTCGCCGGGCAGGTGAACGGCCAATCGGTCTTGCTTGTGAGGAGTGGAACTGAAGTTTTCGCGATGGGGGCGACCTGCACCCACTATGGCGGCCCGCTCGCTGAAGGCCTGTTTGATGGCGAATGCATCCGCTGCCCATGGCACCACGCCGCCTTCGATATCCGCAGTGGCAATCCCGCCCGGCCACCGGCGCTCAATCCGGTCGATACGTATGAAGTGATGGCGCGCAACGGGCGCCTCTACGTCGGCGCGAAAGTGAGCCGTGAGCAGAAGTCCGTCGCGCCCGCCAGCAATCCCGAATCCGTGGTCATCGTTGGCGGCGGCGCCGCTGGCGATATGGCCGCCGAAACGCTCCGGCGCGAAGGCTATAGCGGACCGATCACGCTCATCTCTGCCGATACAGATGCACCCTACGATCGTCCGAATGTCTCGAAGGATTACCTTGCGGGCACCGCCCAGGAAGAATGGATGCCACTGCGCTCGGAGGAGTATTACAAAGACAAGCGCATCGAACTGATCACCGGCTCTACGGTGGCCAAACTCGATGCCGCCAGGCGCGAGCTCACGCTCGACAGCGGCCGCACAATCGTTGGTGATGCGATTCTGCTCGCAACCGGCGCCGACCCGGTCCGTCTCGATATGCCGGGCGGTACCCTGCCCCACGTCCACTACCTGCGCAGCCTCTCCGATAGCCAGCGAATCATCGCCTCGGTCGATGGCGCAAAGCGTGCGGTGGTCGTCGGTGCCAGCTTCATTGGGCTCGAAGTCGCCGCCTCGCTCGCCACGCGCGGCCTCGAAGTGCACGTCGTCGCACCCGAAGAAGTCCCGATGGCCCGCGTTCTTGGCGAAGAGCTTGGAGCGTTCGTCCGCGCCCTCCACGAGGAACACGGCGTCAAGTTCCACCTGCAGCAGACCGTCAGCTCTATTAAGACCACCGAGGTAACGCTCAAGGATGGTTCGACCATCGCCGCCGATTTAGTCGTCATGGGAGTGGGCGTGCGGCCCTCCATCAAACTGGCCGAAGATGCCGGCCTCAAGATGAACAGGGGTGTCGTGGTCGACCAGTACCTCCAGGCGAGCGCACCAGGCATCTGGGCCGCCGGCGATATCGCCCGCTGGCCGGACCCGCATACGGGCCAGGACGTCCGCGTCGAGCACTGGGTTGTGGCTCAGCGCCAGGGCCAAGCCGCCGCCCGAAACATCCTCGGGCGCAAACAGCCCTTCGATGCCGTCCCCTTCTTCTGGAGCCAGCACTATGACGTGCCGATCAATTACGTCGGCCACGCCGAAGGGTGGGATCGCATCGACGTCTCCGGCAGCATTCCCGACCGCGACTGCATCGTCGCTTTCCGCAAGGATGGGAAGACGCTCGCGCTCGCCTCTATCTACCGCGATCTCGAATCGTTGCGGGCAGAGTTCGCCATGGAACAAAAGAACGAAGCTGCCCTCCAGGAGATCGTCCCTCCCATGATGAAGTAGGCTTTGATCGGGCGATCACCTGCTCCGCGGTCTCCTGGTGGACGTTGAATTCGATCCATCGGGCCAGCGCTCGCGGAGCGAAAAGAGACAAACGGCGTGGTTCGCGGACGGACCGCGCGGTTCGACGGAGGAGTGTTGGTATGAATACGAGTGAGACCCTGGCGACCCTGCTTGAAAGGGAACACCATCAGATCGACGGCGGAGTAGAAGCGTTCGTTGCTGCCAAAGACGGTGAAGACCGCACGAGCGAGCTGTTGGGAGCGATTCAAGCGCTTCGACGTCATATTTATCTCGAAGAAGCGATGGTCTTCCCCTCCCTGCGCGCTGCCGGGATGGTGGCGCCAATCTTCGTCATGCTGCGCGAACATGGCGAAATCTGGCGAGTGCTCGATGAACTTGAAGCCGGGGTCGCCGCCGGCGCCGAGCGCGGAGCCCTCCTCGCGCTCTGCGCGCAGCTCGCCGAGGGCCTCGATTCCCACAACATGAAAGAAGAACAGATCCTCTACCCGCGCACCGATGGCGTCATGACTGCAGAAGCGACCGCCGAACTGCGCACCTTCTTCGATTCGGGCGAGCTTCCTGCCGGCTGGGCCTGCGCCAACGCCTGAACGTCCGCCCAGCAACGGGGTGACTTGCCCGCCAGCACAGCGAATCCGAATTCCGGAGCAATCTCATGCCGACGTTCCCCGAACCATTCGCCACGCTCATCAGTGAACACCGGACTATCGAAGCGGTTGTAGCGGATGCGCTTTCTGCGGTGAACGCCGGCCGGGGCCACGCGGACGATGCCGAACTCACCGCCGCCACCATCGAAACCCTGCGCGATCTCGAAGCCTTCATGGACGTGGACCTCACCGTCCATATCGCCAAAGAGGAACAGATCCTGTTTCCGGCCTTCCGCGTCATGAGCAGCGAGAACGCTGTCGTCGTCGTCGACATGCTGGCACAGCACGATGAGGTTCGCGATCGCCAGCTCGCCCTTCAGGAAACCCTCGCATCCCTCGACCACGCGCATGACGACGTAGAGGCGGAGCGCCGGGCGCTCTCGTCGCAATTGGCTGAGTCGGTGACGAACGAATCGCTTTCAACGCTTGGCCAGATCGTTCGAAGGCTGGACGCCATCCTCCAGGGGCACTTTTACGACGAAGAAGACGGGCTCTTCGAACCCGCCTCAACTCTCTTCGATGCCGAGCGACTCAGGGAACTCCACGCCCAGATGGAAGTGATCGGGGCGGCGGCGCTCCGGTAGGGGCACCCCCGCAGCGGGCCTGGCACAACAATGACAGTGACTTTTGTTCCATCGGCCGAACCAGCTACAGTGAATACTGAAGCTATGTCAGTCGTTCACGAATTGGATAACCGCGGACTTGGGCCACCCGAGCCTATGGTGCGCATCCTTCGCGTCCTCGGCACCATGGAAGACGGTGATGCGCTCCGCGCATTAATGGATCGCGAGCCGCGCATGCTCTATCCCGAACTCGAACGTCGTGGCTTCGCATGGGAATTCTCCGGAGACGACGGTGAGTTCGTGCTGACCGTCCGCCACGCTGCGAAATGACCGGAGTTCGCGTGCGCGAAAGTCCTCCCCTGGGCGTCATCGCACCGTTCTTCCTCGCCGCACCGCTCGGGTTGGCCATTGCCGGGTTCATCCTCATGCGGGTCGACGACACCGCCTTCCTGGCAGTCAATATCCCCCACCTGGTGGCTGCCACCCACGCCACCGTCCTCGGCTGGCTCACCCTGGCGATCATGGGTGCGATCTACCAGCTCGGCCCCTCTGTCTTCGGTGGCCACCTCGTCTCGCTGCGGCTGGCCCGCTACCAGTTCATCGTCCATATCGCATCGGTCGTGTGTTTCATTCCGGCGATTTACACATGGAACACCTACTGGATGGCGGGCGCCGGCGTAGGCGTTGTCATTTCGTTCATCCTCTTCCTCATCAACGCGATCCCGGCGATCGCCTGGTTCCGCCGCGGTTCGATGCCGCGAATGTTCATCTCCGTCGCGCTCCTGTTTCTCATTGCTGGTGCATCGTTCGGGATTACCTATGTTGGAGACCTTGAGCACGGCTGGTTTCCGATAACCCAGGGCCGCCTCTCCGGGCATGCCCATCTCGGGCTTGTCGGGTTTCTCGCGCTCGTGCTCATGGGGGTCTCCTACCAGACCGTCCCAATGTTCCAGGTAGTCCGCCGTGGTGCCGCACGCTTCGAGCGGCCAGTTCTGATTATCACCACGGTCGCCGCCTCCTCAGGGGCGCTGATCTTCATGACCGATCCGCCGCCGCTCGTACGCGTCGGCATAGCCATAGCTCTCGCCGCGGGACCAGCCCTCTGGATCGCCGACGTAGTTCGCATGCTCCGCTCCCGCTCCAGGCGAATGCTGGACGTCCACACGCGCGCGACCGTTGTCTCGCTGGCGTTTCTGGTCGCGGCCATCGTCGTCGGCATCGCCGCCGCCGGTGGCGAGGCACTGAGCCCCGGAGGTCAGCCGGCTCGCCTCCAGCTCGCCTACGGGATCCTTGCCATCGGAGGCTGGGGCGGGAGCACGCTCATCGGAAGCAGCTTCAAGATCGTCCCGTTCCTGGTCTGGAACGCCCGCTATCTGCACCTCGCCGGCCGCGAACCCGTCCCCTCAATCGCCGACCTCTCGAGCGAGCGCTGGAATCACGCCACCCTCGGGCTGCACTCGCTCGCGGTCGCCGTCCTCGCCGCCGGCGCCCTCGGCGGGCAGCTAGTCGTGGTCCACATCGGTGGATTGCTCCTCGCCGGGGCGGGGCTGTCACACTGCTTGGCCCTCGTCTCCGTCGTTTTTCACCACCCCGCATCACGCGCGAGCGATAGCGCGCCCATGAAAGGACTAACCGCATGAGACCCGCCGACGTGGCAACCATCCTCGAAGACGTCATCGATCCCGAACTCGGCATCGATATCGTCTCGCTGGGGTTCCTCTACAGTATCTCCGTCGATGACTCCGCCGTTGCCATCGATATGACCGTCACATCGCCCAACTGCCCAATGGCTGATGCTATCGCCGCGATGGTGGCGAACCGGCTCGCGAGATCGTGCGAGGGCCGTGAAATCGCGCTCGAAATGGTCACCGAACCGGGCTGGGAGATCGGCATGGCCGATAGGTCAGCGCTTCAAAAACTGGGCATCGCCCGGAACTAAAGCAAGCGCCGCAGCGCCTCAATGTCGCGGATCAGGATCTCCTTCCGCCGCACCTCCACAACCCCATCGCTCTCGATAATGTGGAGTGTGCGACTTACCACTTCGCGCACACTGCCCACCAGCGCCGCCAGGTCGCCAAGGGTGATCGCTCGCGCGATGAGCACCCCCTCCGGCACGTCGTGGCCCTCTTCGCGCGCGGTCACGTAGAGGTAGCGCGCCACCCGCTGCTGGACCGTCTGCAGGCTTATCTGCTCGACCAGTTCGGTGAACGATCGCAGCCGCCGGGCGAGGTAGCGCAACAGTTCCGTGGCCACGATTGGGTACTCCCCGAGCACTCGTAAGAACACGGCTGACGGGATCAGAATGACCGTCGATTCCTCTAACGTGTCGACGGTCGCAGGGAATGGCCCGCCGTCCAGCACCGCCACTTCGCCAAACGTCTCTCCGGGATGGAGGATGCGCATGATCTGTTCACGTCCGTCTGGGCCGGTGCGAAGTAACCTCGCCCGGCCTGACAAGATCTGAAAAAATCCCCGACAGACCTCGCCCTCGTTGGCGACCGACTCGCGCGGAAGATACGTGCGTACCAGCAACTCGCTGGCAAGTGCCTCGGCGGCATGTTCAGGAAGCTTCGAAAGATGCGGAACTCGCAGGACATCGGCGGCGGTTAACGGCGGCATAGCCCAACAAGTATCTCTGCTGCGGGATCTCGTTGCACGCTTGTGATGAAAGTCACATTCGAAGCGTGCAACAGGGAGCACTCTTGCGCCATGGAATCGCAAAAGGGCTTCGCAACAGGTTCGCGCCGGCTGGTATCGGATTCCCCGCTGACTGGCCCAGTTACGTTTGCGGTGCGCGGCCCCTCCCATTCCGGCAAGACTGCGATGTGCGAGCGGCTCGTCTCCGCACTCAGCGGCGATGGCCTGAAAGTCGCCTGGCTGAAGCGGACGCACCATCTCGTCGATGCGCCCGGCAAAGCCTCCGACCGGATCTGGCTGCGTGGCCCCGCCGCTACCGCACTCCGATCGGCCGACCGCCTGCTGCTCACCCTCCCACCCGGAAGTGCCAATCCCAGGGACATGGCCGCGAACCTCCCCGAAGACATCGACGTGGTGCTCCTCGAAACACACGAACCCGAGCCATTTCCAACCCTGCTCTCGGATCAACTCGAACCAACCACTGGCGAAGCCGTCATCGGTCATTGGTCACTCTACGAAGAAGATTCGGCCGTAGCTGCAGCTCTCCCGGCTATCCGCGAGCGGCTCCCGCGCGACCACGAGCTCGACCTGGCGATGCGCCGCGCACTCCGCCTCCATGGCGGCCATGGTTGCGCTGGCCTCGTACTCGGCACGCGACTCGCACTCGCGGGTGCAGCTGCGCTGGGCGTACCGGTACCAGATACCCAGAAGCGCCTCATCGTCATCAGTGAAACCGACCGCTGCGCGGTCGACGGGATCCAGGCAGTCACCGGCTGCCGCCCGGGCAAGCGAACGCTCCGTCTGCTCGACTTCGGGAAACTTGCGGCAAGTTTTCTCGATGAGCACACGGGGCGTTCGGTCCGGGCGGCAGCCCGTGGCGACCTCCGCGAACGTGTCGGTGCATCCGGCGAAGGTCGGCACGAAATTCAGCGTGCCGCCTACGCCACCTGGCCAATCGAGGACCTGTTCACCGTCACCGAAACCGCAATCACCCTGTCGCAGTTCGACCGCCCAGGTCCTCCTCGTTCCCGTGTCCTCTGTGTTGGCTGCGGCGAGGAAGTCTCCGACGGCCGCCACCTCGATACCGAAAGCGGCCCCCGCTGCCGTCCTTGCGCCAGCGCGACTACCAACGAAGGAAAAGGAGTTCTGCAGTGATCAACCGAAGAGGATTCCTGAAAATGAGTTCGGCGGTCGCCGCCGCCGGTACCGCGTTCTACGTAGAGCGGAAGATGGCCTTCCTCCAGGCGGCGCCCGGAGTCACTCAGCCACTGAAGTTCTACCCGAACCGCGGCTGGGAAAAGATCTACCGCGACCAGTACGCTTACGACAGCTCGTTCACCTTCGTTTGTGCGCCGAACTGCACTCATAACTGCCGCCTCCGCGCGTTCGTGCGGAACGGCGTAGTCCTTCGCACCGAACAGAACTACGACGGCCAGGCTGTTGGCGACCTCGACGGCAAGTTCGCCACCAACGCCTGGAACCCTCGTGGCTGCAATAAAGGCGCCACACTCACTCGTCGCGTCTACGGGCCCTACCGACTCAAGGGGCCGATGGTCCGAGCAGGCTGGAAGCAGTGGGCCGACGACGGATTCCCCGGCCTCACGGCAGAGATGCGCACGAAGTACAAGTTCGATTCCCGTGGCACCGACACCTTCGTGAAAATGAACTGGGACGACACCTTTAACTACGCCGCTCGTGGCCTCCAGGCTGTCGCAAA
>JBATAT010000126.1:0-2670 GCA_049662005.1 Tepidiformaceae bacterium | reverse complement strand
GCCATCGCGAACAAGGAAGTCCTGGTTATGGCCGGGCACCTGGTCCGCCACGCGATGGTTGAAGGCCGCGGCGATCTTCGGCCAGTCGACAGCGAACATTCCGCTATCTGGCAATGCCTCTGGGGCGAAGAGGACCACGAAATTCGCCGGATTCTGCTCACCGCAAGTGGTGGTGCTTTTCGCGACCTGGACAGTTCGCAGCTTGCCGCTGTTACTGCTGAACAGGCGCTTAACCACCCGACATGGAACATGGGAGCCAAGATCACGGTGGATTCTGCCACCCTGATGAACAAAGGCATGGAGACCATCGAGGCGATGTGGCTGTTCGATGTCCCCATGGACAAGGTCGAAGTCGTTCTACACCGTGAATCTATCGTCCACAGCCTCGTCGAGTTCAGCGACGGCAGCGTGAAAGCCCAACTCGGGGTTCCCGACATGCGTTTGCCCATCCAGCTGGCACTTTCCTACCCGGAGCGGATGCCTTCGCCGCCCATGCCTCGCCTCGATCTCGCGGCGGTAGGCACACTGAATTTCGGCAAACCGGATAGCGGCCGGTTTCCCTGCCTCGAGCTCGCGATGGAAGCCGGGCGGCGTGGTGGGACCTTCCCCGTTGCGATGGCCGCTGCTGACGAAATCGCAGTCGAGCGTTTCCTCGCCGGCACGGCCGGCTTCCTCGACATTCCCCGAATCATCGAATCCGTGCTGGAGAAGCACGACAACATTGCCGATCCTGATCTGGATACGATCCTTGAAGCCGACCGAACCGCGCGTGAACTCGCGCGCCTTGTTCCCGTGGGAGTGACCGCCTGATGTTCCTCGCCTTCGACCCCGTGGCAATTGCCCGCTCCGTTTTCCCCTTCGTGAGCCTCCTCCTCGTCCTCGTGGTCATTCACGAATTTGGTCACTTCCTCGCCGCGAAAGCGTTCGGCATCAAGGTCCTCGAATTCGGTATCGGCTTCCCGCCCCGCGCGAAGACCATGTTCACCAAGGGCGAGACTGAGTACACCCTGAACTGGTTGCCGATTGGCGGCTTTGTCCGTTTGCTCGGCGAAGAAGATCCGTCAGACCCGCGCTCGCTCGCCGCGGCGCCGCGCTGGCAACGCCTCACGGTAATGGGAGCAGGTGTCATGATGAACCTGGTTCTCGCCGTCGTGCTGCTGTCCGTCGGCTTCATGGTGCCGCGGGATCGTTCGCTTTCGCTCGCCCAAATCGTCGAGGTGTCGCCCGGCTCGCCCGCCGCCGAAGCTCAGGTGAACGGCGAAATGCGGGATGGTTCCCAACCCGTCCAGGGCATCCAGGTGGGCGACATCGTGACCGAAGTCGAGGGTCGCGACGTGAAGAACACGAGCGAACTCGTCTACGTGAACCGCTTGAACCTGGGCGAAACCCAGCACTGGACCATCATTCGCGCCGGCTCGACCTTGACCGCGGAGGTCTATGCACGCTGGCACCCACCGGCGGGGCAGGGGCCAACCGGCGTACGCATCGGCGCTCCCCAGACCTGCACCTACGATTCAAACTTCGAACCAATTCAGTGCCAGCTTAAGTACCCCCAGACTGAGAACGAATGGTACTGGCCGTGGCAGGCCTTCCCGAAGGGCGCCCAATCGCTCGTCGACACGATGGTGCTCACGGTCAACGAGATCCGCGTTCGCGTTGGCGGCGGCGGTGGCGCCAGCCTCGGCGGCGACGATCAGCCCGCCTTCACCGGACCTGTCGGCATCGCAGAAACCACCGGGACGCTCATCGAAGAGGCCGGCTGGCGGCCACTGATCGAGTTCGCGGCCCTGCTCTCACTGAACCTTGCGATCTTCAACGCGCTCCCGATCCCGATGCTCGACGGTGGCCGGATGTTCTTCGTCGTCCTCGAAATCCTGCGCGGAGGACGGCGGATCTCTCCGGAGAAGGAGGGCCTCGTCCATTTCGCGGGGTTCGCGCTGATGATGGCCGGCGTTCTCGTGGTCACCTACTTCGATATCGCGCGCCTCGTCACGTAGCGGGCACGTGTATACGTTCATCTTCGTCTCGGTGATGGTCGCGGCCTGGTCGCTGCTCGGCTTCCTGCCGTGGCTGGCCTGGTCGGTTGTTACACGCGGTCGAGCCGGGCTTTCGAACATCCCGCTCTGCGTGTTCGGTGCGCTCGTCGCTGGACTGGCAATTCCCATGCTCGGCAAGGACGATCACGCCGGAATCTGGCTGAGCGCCCTCGCAGCCGCTACTGCCGCGACCTTACTGCTCGCCATCCGCCACATCGCCACGGGCGGAACGAATGCGAAGCCTGTGCGGCGCGAGGACTGAGAAAGCGTTGAGCAGAATCTCTCCTTGCTCGTTTAGTGTCTTGAGAACGAGTTCGGCTTCCGCCGCCACGCTCAACGAACCGAGGCGGCACAACAGCACGCCCGGCGATTCCAACTTGGACCGCGAGACCAACTCTCCAAAATCCTTGTCGTTGGTGATTAATAGTGAGGCCGAAGCAGTTGCGATGGCTAGCACCGCTTCGTCTTTGGCTCGCGGCATGATATCCGCGATCCGAACAACTTCATGACTGGTCCGTTCGCCTAAACACGCGGCCACCGCGTCTGAAATGCACTCGTCAAGGATAATGTGCATTCAGTTCATTGGGATCGGCAGAGTCGCCAAGCGCACGGAGTCACTTGCAAAAGCCAGGGC
>JBATAT010000125.1:0-3154 GCA_049662005.1 Tepidiformaceae bacterium | reverse complement strand
CCCGGATCTGGTGCGCGCGCCGGATGTTGCCGTGGTGGCGCTCTCCCGCCTTCCGGATGGTCAACTTCCCGAGGATGGGTTCATCTCAGGTCCGCCGCTTCTTGCAGTGGAAGTCGTCTCGACGCGTAATACCGAACGCGATGTTCTCGAGAAGGTCGCCGACTATCTCGATAACGGGGTGGCGCGAGTCTGGGCCGTTCGCGCGAAGACTCGCAGCGTCGTCATCTACTACCCCAACGGCGAAGTGAAGCTGGTGCCCTCGGGCGGCACGTTGACCAGCGACGATGCTGGCTTCACGAACGAAGGCTTCGAATTAGCCGTGGCGTCGATCTTCGAGTAGCGGCCCATTGCTAATTCTGCGGGATATCAGATAGCCGCAGCGAAAGTACCTTGGAGACACCGTCCCTGCCCATCGAAACCCCGTAAATCTCGTCCGCGACCTCGATCGTGCGGCGGTTATGCGTAACCACCAGGAACTGGGTCTTTTCGGCGAGTTGTCGAAGGGCCATCGTGAATCGCCCAACGTTCGCCTCATCGAGCGCAGCATCGACCTCATCGAGCACACAGAACGGCGCCGGGTTGGCCGCGAGCAGGGCGAACAGCAGTGCCACTGCCGTCAGCGACCGTTCGCCGCCGGAAAGCAGGCTGAGGCTCTTGATTCGCTTGCCCGGCGGTTGTGCCTCTATCTCGACGCCGGCTTCGGCGAGGTTTGAAGGATCCGTCAGGGAAAGGCTTGCCACACCCCCGCCGAAGAACGAGGCGAAGTATTCGCCGAACTTCGTGTTCACCGTTTCGAAGGTGACGGTGAAGCGGCTCCGGATCTCCTCGTTCAGGTCGCCGATCGCCGTGCGCAACTGATCCGATGAGTCGGTCAGGTCCGCCAGCTGGGTGGTCAAGAACTCGTGCCGTTCTTTAAACTCAGCGAAATCCTCTGGCGCTTCTTCGTTGATTGTGCCAAGACGCCGGATCTGCCGGCGAAGCTCCTCGATACGGGACCGCATCGCTTCGATGTCGACTTCGGCGCCGCCCTGCACACGAGGCGCTTGCAAGTCGGCGTCCTCGAACATCGAATCGGCAACCATTGCTTCTTCGAACGGCACGATCTTGCCCGCGCGGTCGGGTGCGAGGCCCTCGCGTTCCATCTCCATCCGGAGGTGCTCGATGTGCTCGGTCGTGCGCGAGAGCTCTGCTTCCTGGTCCAGCCGCTTGCGGTCGATAGCGAGCAACGAAGTCTGTGCTTCGTTGAATTCGTCCTGGATGGCGCGCTCGTGACTTTCAAGCCGATCGAGTTCATCCCGGTCCGGTGCTGCGTCTTCGGCGAAGCGCACCTGTTCTGCGCGGATGGTTTCCAGTTCGTGGGCGAGTTTCGCCAGCCGCTCGTTGATCACGCTGGCTTCGAGTTCAAAGTTGCGGGCCTGTAGCCGTTTCGCCTGGATCTGGGCATCGAGACGTTCGATCGATTTCTCATGCTGTTCGCGCAGTGCCGTGAGCGTGCGGCGCTCACCCTCGACCGTCGCGAGCCGGGCGCTGGCCTCCGAGACCGCCCGCAATGCCGCTTCGCGACGTTCAGTCGCGAGTTGCAGGTCCGCTTCCATCGCCTCCATCGCCGCCCGTCGTTCATCGCGCCGCTGCTGGAGTTGGACGGCCGATTGCTGTGCTTGCTTGATCTGGGCCTCACGGCCAGCTCGCTCACGCTCGATATCCGCCTGTTTCGAGTAGACCGCATCCATGTCGCGCCGGAGCCGGAGCAGGCGTTCACGTTCCCGTTCGAGGTCGAACCGTGAACCTTCGAGCGCCCGCCGGGTCATCTCATACTCGGCCTCGGTTTCGTGCGAACGCTGGGCGACGTGTTCGATCGCCGCCCGCGCGTTGGAAACACGGTCGGAGCTGATTTCCGTGCGCTTTCGCAGTTCTTCGATCCGCTCGGGAAGTTCTTCGAGCTCGCGCTGCCGGATGAACTCGCCCTCGTCGGCACCGGTCGAACCACCGGCAATGACCCCGGTCTGTTCGATATAGACTCCTTCGAGGGTGACGACCGAACCGAGGCCGCGCTTCACCATGCGCAGGCCGGACTGGACGTCCTCGACGATGATGATTCTTCCCAGCAACGTATCGACCAGCTGCTTGACCCGGTTTTCGCAACGGATGAGCTTGGAAGCCACGCCTACGACGCCGCGTTCTTTCTGCAGGTTGAGCGGGTACACATGGCGCACTGCATCGAGCGGCATGAACTGCGCGCGGCCGTGCTTACGCCTCTGAAGTGCAGCGATAGCGTCGAGGGCCACACTCTCGTTTTCGACGACGACCGCGTGAAGGCGCTGTTCGAGGGCTGCGTTGATAGCGACTTCGAGGCCCGCAGGCACCCGGATCTGACGAGAAAGCAGGCCGATCACGCCCGGCACTTCCGGCGGCTCGCCCAGGCTGCCGGGTTCGATCCCATCCATCAACGCCTGGCCCATGATCAGGACGTTCCGCGTGCCGGCCGCCACACCATCGTGCTCTGCCTGGACTCGCATCAAGGCATCGAGCCGGCCCTGGAGGTGGTCAAGTTCGCGCAGGTCCTGGTTACCACCCGATTCGAACTCGCGTACCTCGGCCTGCACGCGGGCGAGTTGTTCGCGTGCCGCATCTGCTTCCTGGCGCGCCGTCTCGAGGTTGATCTCGCCCTCGGCCACGGCCGTCCGCGCTTCGGTGTAGCGCCGCCCGTAGCCGATGAGTTCGACGATGACCTGCTTGCGGCGAGCCACCAGTTGTTCGAGCTCCCGGTCGAGATCGGCGATCCTGCGCTCGGCCGTTTCGACGTCGACATCCATCGCGTTCGCCCGGCGGTCATCGCCATCGGCGCCATCGCGAAGTTCCTGCGTGCGGCTTCGAAGAGTCGAGTATTCGCGTTCTGCCGAGTCAAGCTCTGCGCGCGTGCGCTGAGCGGCCTCGCGAGCTGTTTCGGCCTCGCCAACCACTTCGATTCCCCGGCGCCCTTCGTCGACGTCGGTCGAAGCGAGCGAAAGCCGCTCGGCCTCGATCGCTTCGAGCTCGAGGCGAACTTCCTCGCTCCGGGAGGTGATCATGTTGTGGCGTTCGCGGTCGAGCGCGATGGCTTGCTCGGTCGCGTTCATCCGATGGTCGATTTCAGCGTTCCGTGTATCGCGCCGGC
>JBATAT010000124.1:0-2069 GCA_049662005.1 Tepidiformaceae bacterium | reverse complement strand
AAAAGGCACGCCCCTGGCCGGTAAACACGACCACCCGGACACGGTCATCCATCTGGGCCTGGGTGAGTTGTTCGATCAGATCGCGCTTGATTGCCTGCGTAAGGCCGTTCATCCGTTCGGGCTGGTTGAAGGTGATAACAGCGATGCCCGGATCGTGGATCTCGGTTTCGAAGCCAAGGAACTGGCCGGTCTGGAACGCCATGGTGCTGCTCCGGGGGTTGGATGGGCGGGATTATAGTGGCGCGCCGCGAGTTTCGGCCGCGGCGATCGGCGCCACGAGGCACGCGTGCGGCGAGCCGCGGTTCGAGATTCGACGTTCGCGCTTGCCCTACTACTTCCTTTTCGTAAGTTACTATGGTAGTGTTACTGATACAGTACAGACCCTGGAGCCACTCCCGTGACCAACCACTTCGAAATTGGCGTTTCCTCGTTCGCCGATACCATGCCGGATGTCGATGGCAACAGCATCACCAGCGAACAACGGATTGCCAACCTGCTTGAAGAAATCGAGCTCGCCGATAAGGTCGGCCTCGACGTCTTCGGTATCGGTGAACACCACCGCCCGGATTTCGCCGCTTCGACGCCCGCGACCATCCTCGCGGCGGCGGCCGTTCGCACAAAGAACATCCGCCTCACCAGTGCGGTCACGGTGCTCAGCACCGATGACCCGGTTCGCGTCTACCAGCAATTCGCAACGGTGGACTTGCTCTCGCACGGCCGTGCCGAGCTCACCGCCGGGCGTGGCTCGTTCACCGAGTCCTACCCGCTCTTCGGCTACGACATGGATCACTACGACGAACTGTTCCAGGAGAAGCTCGAGCTGCTCCTGGCCATTCGCGAAAACGAGACCGTGCTCTGGGCCGGCGAGCACCGGGCAGGCATCAACCGCCGCGGTGTCTATCCTCGCGCGGTGCAAGATCCGCTCCCGGTGTGGATCGGCGTAGGCGGCAACCCGGCGTCGGTCGAGCGTGCCGGGCGGCTCGGCCTGCCGCTCATCCTCGCAATCATCGGCGGAGCACCCGCGCGTTTCGCGCCACTTATCGATTACTACCGTGAATCGGCGCGGGCAGCGGGCCGCGACCCTGCGACCCTCAAGGTCGGCATCAACTCGCACACCCACATCGCCGAAAACGCGCAGCAGGCCGCGGATGAGTTCTTCCCGCCCTATTCCTCACTCATGAATAAGATCGGGCGCGAACGTGGCTGGCCGGCAATGACGCGCAACCAGTTCGAAGCGCTTCGCGCCCCAACCGGGGCGCTCCTCGTGGGCTCCCCCGATGAGGTGATCGAGAAGATGCTCTACGAGCACGAACTCTTCGGCCACGACCGCTTCATTGCGCAGATGGGGGTCGGGCCGCAGCCTCATGCAGAAGTGCTGAAGGCTATCGAACTGCTCGGCACGAAAGTCGCTCCCGTGGTGCGTGCCGAGATCGCGAAGCGCAAGGCCCCACAACTAGTCGGCGCGTAGCGAGAGACGGCGGAGATCACGGCGACCGCGTGGCCTCCGCCTCCTCCAGTACCAGCGCGAGAATGGCGCGCGCAGCCCTGTCCCCGCCATCGCGGACGAGGTGGACACCGTCCGGGTTGCGCATCAGCTTCACTTCGCCGTCATCGTCCTGGATGTAGGCGTCGTAGGTCCCTGCGGGCGTGGTGAACAGCGACCAGAGGTCGAGGTACTTCACCCACGGGCGCGTGGCCGCCTCTTCCTGGTAGATCTGGTTCAGCATCTTCATCTTCTCGGAGAGTTCTGCCGAACGCATGATCGGCTGGCCGACCCAGACCACCATCCGGTTCTGCTTGCGCAGAAGGTCCATTACGCCAGCGACGCGCCGGCGGTATTCGGCCTGCCACTCCGGGCTTCCCGCCGTCTGGTGGATCTTGCCGTTCGGTTCGACGATCCCCTGGGCGTCGTTGGCGCCGAACATCACGACGAAGACCTCGAAGTCTGCATCCGATTTGGCGAGCGAGTTGAGTTCGCCGGGCCAATCGAAAAAGTCGGGCCGGGTGAGGCCCGATTCGAGCTGTGGTTCCGCGGTGGCGGCGATGAGCCCCGACTCGGTGGCCTGGCG
>JBATAT010000123.1:0-2296 GCA_049662005.1 Tepidiformaceae bacterium | reverse complement strand
CGCGCGCCGACCTGGATAACATCAATGCCGGCCTTCAAGAACGCATCGAGGTGGCGGAGGTCTATCAGTTCTGAGACCGTGGGAAGCCCGGTTGCTTCCTTCATGGCCGCGGCGATTTCGAGGCCCTTGTTCATTTCGAGGCCGCGATAGTCGTAGGGGCTGGTACGAGACTTGTCGACGAACGCGCGGAGAACATCGACGCCGGCGTCTTTCGCCATCATGGCCGAATCGATCGATTGCTTCTCTGTCTCGATTGCGCACGGTCCGCCGAAGAAGGTGAGGTTTTCTCCGCCGACCCGGACGCGGCCCCCAACCGTGATGACGGAGTCTTCGCTGTGGAAGTTTCGACTCGCGTCCTTGTACTTCTCGGTGATTCGGATGACGCGCTCGACGCCGGGCAGCTCGGTGATCCGGCCCTCGTCGATGACCGACGCAATCCCTTTGACGCCGATGACGGTGGTATCGGAAACGATGGCTTCGCAGCGGAGACCATAGTCCGCCGTGATTCGATTAATGACACGTTCGACCTGGTCGATAGAGGCCCCGGGGGCCATGTGAATGATCATGTGAAATGGCTCGCAATGGTTATGTTGGGAAGCCAGTGTGCCGTGCCCGGCGGTTAGGTGCGATGGGCACGGGCGCGGGCGTGTCGCTGCTCAGTAAAAGTGGCAGAGATAACTGCTCAGTGATTTTATCAGTCCACGACGGGCTGGTGCTGGCCGCAGTGGAAGCGGGGCGTTCGCAGGGCACTTCAGAACAGCGCGCTTGAAAGTTTCCGCTGGTAGTCGCGGGTGAGCTCGGAATCAAGGCCGAGGATGTCGAAGACGGCGAGGATCGCCTTTCGCGCGGCGCCGTCGGCGAACGCGCGGTCGATACGCACGGATTCGATCAATTGGTCGAGTGCCGCTTCGTACTTTTCATTCGCGGCGAGCATGACGCCCCAGCGGTAGCGGTCGCGGGGATTGCGGGGGTTGGCGGCGGCGGCGCCCTGGAGGTCTTCGGTTGCATGTTTCGCGGCGAAGCCATCGAGGAAGATGCGGTGCTTCATGGTCTTCGCGCGGCGATCGGTTGGCGCACGATCGAGGAGGTCACCGGCAGCTTCGGTTTCGCCGCGGCCGAGGAGGATGCCGGCCAGCCCGACGACGGCGTCGGGTTGCGCTGGAAGCTTCGCCAGGATAGCCCGGTAGGCGGCCTCGGCGGCGGGGATATCGCCTGCACGGAGGAAGTCTTCAGCATCGGACGTGATCCTGAGCGTGGGCGCCCCGAGGACGGTCTCGAAGAACGCTCGCACCTTTGGTTCGGGGTAGGCGCCGGTGAACTCGGCGATGACCTTGCCATCTCTGAAGGCCTTGACGGCCGGGATCCCCTGGATGCGGAAGAGTGCGGCAATGCGGGGATTCTCGTCGGTATTCAGCTTGGCGAGAACCACCTTGCCGTAGTTCTCTTCGGCGACTTTCTCGATGATCGGACCAAGTACCCGGCAAGGCCCGCACCATGGCGCCCAGAAATCGACAACGACGGGAAGCGTCCGGGAACGCTCCTGTACTTCGGTCGCGAAGTTTGCATCGGTGACTTCGACGTAGGACTGCGGGTTCATGCGGCGGCTCCGATGAGGAATGTAGTTATTCGATCGTAGCGAACCGGGAGGGGAATGTCAGGACTTCGCGCGGGCGGCGCGAACTTCGGCGAGAGGGGTGATCTCTTCGGCCGGCACTTCGACGACCTGTCCATCGCGCCATTCCCAAATGGAATGGCCAAGGAGGCGATGCCGTTCGATTTCGAGGTCGATCGAGTCCCGCATGGCAATTTCCTGTGCGTGCGAATCTCGTATGAGTTCGTCGAGTGGCCGAGTTCGCTGGATCATGGACTCGCTGCTCCCTGAATCAAATTCCAGATGGCATCATTGTACACCGTCGTAGTAACGCCAAGCTTTCCGTCTGCGACGCGAAGCCGTTCGTTACGTCGGGTGTTGTCGTAGACGGTCCAATCGTCGGCGATCGGCTGGTAGAGTTCGAAGAAGTTTCGGAGGCCGCCGGCGTAGCGCCGCCGGACAACATCATCGGGAACATGATGACCGCCATCTCGGACCCGGCCTTTGATTCGGCCGATGGAGAGCTCCGGTCCCGGTATCCAGAGATAGTTCAACCGGAAGATGTAGCCCTGATCCGCGCGCAGTCTGGCGATCCAGGGAGCAAAGCTGCGGCTCGCGAGGGTTGTTTCGAAGGCGAAATCGCGTTCATCGGCGGCAAGCTCGCGGAGCCGCGCGATCATGATTCGGCCTGCCTCGATGGCGGCG
>JBATAT010000122.1:0-1617 GCA_049662005.1 Tepidiformaceae bacterium | reverse complement strand
GCACCGGCGCCGTAACCCGAAGCCGTCGCCTTCGACCAGCTTTCGTTGTACCACGCCTGGATCTTCTTCTTCTTGTCGGGATCAGTGACGACCAGCCAGCGCCAGCCCTGCCGGTTTCCACCGCTCGGCGCGCGCGTCGCTGCCCAGATAATCTTCTTGATGTACTCCTCGGGCACGGGGTCGGGCTTCAGGCGGCGCATCGCGCGCTGCGTGCCAATGACTTCGAAGAAATCGCTCTCGACGACCGTTGGTTCTGACATGGAGGAGCTCCCGGATGTTTTGGTTGTGCACGGGATGGTACGCCATGGGACATGGCGGTGCAGGAACCGCAGGGTCGGCGGCATTGCCCCACTACTTCACCCGGTAGATGACATCATCCCCGTGGCGGAAGACTTCTTCGAGATTTGCCATCTGTTCGAACTTCGCGATGCCCGGCTCTGTGCCGTGGAAGCGCTCTTCGGCACCGACGATCACGTAGCGGACGTTGTACTTGTCGAGATAGTCGCTGGCAAAAACCGGGTCAGGCACGCGGTAGAACTGTTCGGTTTCGAAGCGGCGTTTCTGCACGAGGTCGGCGTAGTCGGTGCGCTGCTGAATCTGGTGCCAGTCCCACCCGATCACCGCCGGAAGGCCCGTATATTCGGATATCCGGCCCGTCCACCGATAGAGCCCGCCGACGGCTTCGACGATCACTGGTGATCCCTCAACGTTCTCGCGCAGCCAATCGATGAGCACCTTGTCGTCTTCGAGGACGATGGGCGTGTCCTCCTCGGGATGATTGTCGACGGTCTCCACGAACACGGTGCCCGGAATGAACGCGAACCCGTCGAGCGTCGGGTCGGTCTTGTGGAATCGTGCATTCTGGCGTGCCGCTGTTCCGGAGATGAGGAAGAGGCTCGCGCCGAGCATCAGACAGCCAAGGACCGCTGCCCCGGAGATCGCGGCGATAGTTCGCCCGGCGCGTGGCTTCGGCCGCCAGCCACGTGCCTCCCACGCGAAGCTGCCCGCATACCAGGCCGCGAACCCACTCGCCAGTGCGAACAGTTGCCACGCCTGCAGGCCGAACTTGAACACCGTATTCATGCGCTCGATATCGCCCTTGAGCGTCACAATATCCACCCCCACCGCGACCCCGAAAGCGAGGAGGTAGAGGGCAGTGGCCAGCGTCCTCGCGAGGTCCGGTTCCCGGCGGTGCAATTCTATCCAGAGCAGGTTAAACAGGAACAGTTCGAACACGATCCCGAGCGCGAGTGTGGTCAGGCCGAATGGCCACGTGGCCGCCACAAGCCCACTGAGGAAGATGAAAAGCGACCCAAGCTCCAGCCACCCGTTGACCATCGCGAAGAATGGGTTTCGTCCATGGTCGAAGTTGCGCGCCCGCAACTCCTCGCGGTAGCGCACGGCGAGGAACGCGAGCGCGAACGCGATGTACACGCCGTATTGAACGAAGAACTGGTGTGCCTTCGTGGTCGCGACCGCGCGTCGTATCCCGGGGTCGAACGTTTCGAAGTGGTTCGTGTATGGCGAGAAGGCAACCACTGCGACCACACCCGCGAGAGACAGGTGTGCGGCGGCATCCCAAAAGCGCTGCTGCCAGCGCCCCTCGGTCCGCAGGAA
>JBATAT010000121.1:0-4226 GCA_049662005.1 Tepidiformaceae bacterium | reverse complement strand
CCAGAATGGCCTCGCCCAGCTGGACTACGAAACTGAACTCGACTGTGCCGTCCTCGGCGACGCCTGCTACAAGGTCACCTGGGATCCGGAGAGCGGCTCGGTTCGAGTGACGGCGCCAGACGTACAGGGCATCTTCGCCTGGCGCGAACCGGATGACCCCGCGCGGCTGACCGCCCTGGCATCGCAGTACCGGGTCGAAAGCCCTGACGTGCTTATCACCGAGTACTGGACGGCCGATGCGTTCGACCTCTGGCGCGGGAACGAACTGGCGAGCCGGGAACCGAACCCGTACGGCTTCATTCCGTTCGTGCTCTTCCCCAACGTGCGCGAACCGAAGCAGCACTGGGGTTCGAGCGATGTGCCGGCGCTGATCGAACCGAACCGTGAGCTCAACCGGGCGTTTAGCCAGCTGAGCCAGATCCTGGAGCTTTCGGGGAACCCGATTGCGGTGCTCGAGGGGGTGCAGGGTTCGCAAGATATCGCGGTCGAACCGGGCGCCGTCTGGGAGGTGCCGGAGAGCGCGAAGGCCTACCTGCTCGATCTCCTCCAGGGCGGTGGTGTTGCCCTGCACCGCGACTACATCGACCTCGTTTACCGGGCGATGCACGATCTCGGTGAGTCTCCGCGCACGGCGTTCGGGCACAACCCACAGGGGCTTTCGGGCATCGCCCTGAACACGGAGCTGGACCCGATCGCGCGGAAAGTGTTGCGCAAGCAGCGTATCCGGACGGCAGTCTACGAACGGCGTGCGACGATGATGCTGCAGTTGCTTTCGCGTTTCGCCGGAATTGATTGCGAAGGGTTGCGACCGGTGATGAACTGGGGGCCAATCCTGCCGATCGACCGCTCGCGGCAGGTAGCGGATGAGCGTTCACTGGTCGAAGCGGGGATCAGCTCGCGCCGCTCAGCTGCCGTCCGCCTCGGCGCCGACGATGCGGAAGCCGAATGGGCGAAGGTTCAGGAAGAACGGGCGAACGCTTCTTGAGCACGCGAGGCCCGAGGCCCCATTACGCTCGTTCGAGGAGGATTGCATCGCCCTGGCCGGTGCCGCTGCAGATTGCTGCGACGGCGTATCGCTCGCCCAGTTCCTGGAGCTGGTAGGCAGCGGTGAGGATCAGCCGGGCGCCACTCGCACCGATGGGGTGGCCCATCGCCACCGACCCGCCTTTGCGGTTCACGCGATCCGGATCCCAGTTCAGTTCCTGGCCACAGATGAGCGGGACGCACGCGAACGCTTCGTTCACTTCGATTACGGAGATGTCGTCGATCCCAAGGCCGGTCCTGGTGAGGAGCTTCTTGATGGCGTGGGCGGAGGCAACGGGGAACTCAGCCGGCTTCGTCGCTGCTTCGGCCCAGCCAACAATGCGTGCCAGCGGCTTCCGCGGAAGCCTGGCAGCGCGTTCTTCGCTGGCGAGCACCATCACGGCGGCGCCATCGTTCACCCCGGGGGCATTGCCAGCAGTGATCGTCTTCGAGCCCCAGACGGGCGCGATCCGGCCGAGGCGTTCGACCGTTGAATTGGGCCGCGGGCTTTCATCGCGCGCGAGGCCGATGTGGTTGGGGTCGCGCTTGTTTGGCACTGGCGTAATTTCGCGGTCGTAATAGCCGGCGTCGAAGGCAGCGCCCCAGCGCTTCTGGCTGCGCACACTCCATTCATCCATGGCAAGGCGCGAAATCTCGCGATTGGCCGACATTTCGTCAGCCTGGTTGGCCATGTGGACATCGTCGAAGGCGCACCAGAGGCCGTCGTGGACCATGCCATCGATGAGCGTTTTGTTTCCCATGCGGGCGCCCCAGCGGGTCTGCATGTCGTAGTAGGGGACGTTACTCATCGATTCCATGCCGCCGGCGATGGCAAGGCTGCTGTCGCCGAGAAGGATTTGCTGGGCCGCCACCACGACGGCGCGCATGCCGCTTCCGCAGACTTTGTTGATCATCGTGCAGGGTGTTGTCTCGGGGAGGCCCCCAGCGACAAGCGCCTGGCGCCCCGGGAGCTGTCCCTGGCCTGCAGACAACACCTGGCCCAGGGTGACGTTGTCGATTTCGCCGGGTTCAATCTCATTGCGTTCGATGAGCTCGCGGATGACGAGGGCCGCCAGATCGACCGCGGAATGCTCTTTCAGCGCACCGCCGAACTTTCCCCACGGTGTCCGAGTCGCATCGACAATAGAGACGCTTTCCATCCGGAACGAGCGTACACCAGGGGAAGAGGAAAGGAGAAAGTGAAAAGAGGAAAGGAGAAGGTTGAAAGAGGAAAGCGCGGCCACACTTCGCTAGACTCTGCGGGCTGGAGGGCAATCCATGGACGCGGATTTTGAAAACCTGATCCCAACGCTCGAAGCTGATACCGCGCAGCGCCTTGCCCAGCTGACGAACGACCTGGCCGGCCTGCGCCGGATGCGCGCCGAGATGTCGGCCACCACCGAAGGCAAAGGCCCGGCCGTGAAGTCCCAGGAGGACATCGAAATCCCGGGGCCCAAGGGGCAGGGCACGGTGCCTATCCGGGTGTTCGTGCCGAATGGCGAGGTTCGCGGCGCCTACCTGCATGTTCACGGTGGCGGCTGGGTACTCGGTTCCGAACGTGGCGGCGACCCGACGCTCAGGCGGATCGCTTCGGAGGCGGGCGTTGTGGTTGTTTCGGTTGGTTATCGGCTCGCACCGGAATACCCCTATCCCGCGGGCCTCGACGATTGCATCGCCGCCGCCAGCTGGCTCGAAGACCACCTGCAGGACTTCGGGATCGCCGATGACGCGGCAATCGCCATCGGCGGCGAATCCGCCGGGGCCAATCTTGCCGCGGCCGTCATGCTCCGGCGACGGGACGAGTGTGCCACGCCGTTTCGGGCAGCCGTCCTCACCTTCGGGGTCTTCACCGCGAAACTCGACCTGCCTTCGATGAAGGAGATGTGGGATCGCGACCTCGTCCTCAGCGGGCCAATCATGCAGTACTTCGTGAACGCCTACGCCACCGGCCAGGACCTCGAACACCCGTACATCTCGCCCCTCTTCGCCGACCTCAAGGGGATGCCGCCCGCGCTCTTCATGGTCGGCACGCTGGACCACCTGTATTCGGACACGGTCCACATGGCGAATGCGTGGCATAAAGCAGGAAACGTCATCGAACTGCGCGAATTCCCGGGTGCGCCCCACGGGTTCACCGGGTTCCCGGCCGAATCCGCGAAGACGGCGATTGGCGCGATGGCCGCCTTCATCGCCCGAAACCTCGCACCGGGGGCCTGACTGACGACCGTCACTGCAGTCATCCTGGCCGGAGGCAAGAGCCGTCGCTTCGGATCGGATAAGGCTTCGGCGCTTCTCGCGGGCCGCTCGCTGCTGCAGTGGGTGACCGATGCGGTGGGCCAGGTTGCCGGCGAGGTCGTCGTCGTCGCTGCCGCTGGCCAGCAGTTGCCGGACATTCAGTCTGCCGTTCCGCTACGGGTGGTGCGCGACCGTGAGCCAGGCCTGGGGCCGCTGGCGGGGATGACGGCTGGCTTCGATGCGGCAGCGAACGAGGCCTGCCTCGTGGTTTCCTGCGATGCGCCCCTTCTGGTGCCGGAGTTGCTGCAGTACCTGGTCGAAAGCCTTGGCGAGCACGACGCGGCCATCCCGGAAGTGGGCGAACGGCGGCAGCCGCTGATGGCGGTCTACCGGCGCAGCCGCTGCGAGGGCGCTTTCCGGGCCCGTCTCGGGGCGGGGCATCTCAGCGTGAATGCCGCGATCGATAGCCTGGAGCGGTTGAATTCGATCGCAGCCGGCGACCTGCGGAAGTACGACCCCGATCTCCTGAGCTTCATGGGCACGAACACCCGGGACGACCTCGCGAGGGTGGAAGCAGCGATGCTCGCCTCGCAATCGACGCCGGGAATTGGAAGTGGGCATGGCGCAGAGCAACCGGCGGACGACAGCTAGCCGGAAGTTCAGGCGACCAAACTCGGCTCTCGCAGTAGGCTGGCCTGAGTAATGGCACTTGAAGCGCGGGCCGAACGACAAAAACGGATGCAATCCCGCCCCCAGCGGCCCGCATGGCCGACGCTGAAGCGAGCAATCGCGCTGCACCGCCCGCACACCAAGATGGTCACCGCGCTCATCGGCGTGATCGTCTTCACCTCGGTCGTTGGCCTCGGGCCGCCCGTCATCATCCAGAAGATCATCGATAGCGCGATCCTCGGGAATAAAGATGGCCGGGAGCTGAACCTCCTCGTCCTGGCGATGCTGGCACTGGTCGC
>JBATAT010000120.1:0-8722 GCA_049662005.1 Tepidiformaceae bacterium | reverse complement strand
CAGGACTTCGTCTGTGTGCTCATCGAGTTGCGGTGGTGGCGCGGTCACGCGCGTCGGCGTCCGGTCCATCTTCACAACAGGCCCAAAACTCTTGTACGGCCCGAACAGCGGGTGCTCGATTTCAACGATGTACTCGTTTTCGAGCAACTGCGGGTCATCGAACACGTCGGGCGGGAAGTTGAGTGGCCCACACGGCACTTTCCCGGCTCGCAACGTGGCCAGCCATTCTTTGCTCGTTTTCGATGCGAAGAGCGCTTCCACTTCCGAGACCAGCGCAGTTAGGCGCCTGGTCGCTTCCTCCGTTCCGAGTTCGAACCCGGGTTCGCTCCGCGGGTCCTGCACCCCGGTGACACTTCGGAAACGCGCGTTGAGCTGCGGACTCAGGCAGCCAATCGAAATGAAGCCATCAGCCGTGCGATAGTGCCGAAAGTAGATGTTCGCGAAGCCGCCACGGGTGTAATGGCGCTCCCAGATCGCCCGCTGCGATTCGAAGTCCTCGCCGTTCGCTCGTGATTCGGCGATTGCTGCCCGGTAGTTCTCTTCGATGGGCGGATCGGTGACGCCGAACCAGCTGAGGAGCTGGTTGCCGAGCGCCATCGCGGTGCCGAGGAGCGATGTCTCGACGCGTTGGCCTTCGCCCGTGAGGTCGCGGTGGCGCAAGGCCGCGACGACGCCCAGGGCGGAAAATGCGCCCGTCCCCATATCGTTGAAGGCAGGGCGAATGTTCATCGGGACGCCGTTACGTTCGCGGGCCGTCAGCACGGATGTGCCGGAAATGCCCTGGACGATCACGTCATAGCCCGGTTCGCCTCCGAAAGGCCCCTTCTTTCCGAGCGGAACGTGTTCGAGGAAGACGATCCGCGGGTTCATCGCTCGAAAGTCTTCGTAGGTGAGGCCGTAGCGCGGCAGATCGGCTGGCTTCATCGAAACCATCACGATATCCGCCCACATCGCCAGCCGTTCGAGGACCGGACGTGCTTCGGGACGGGTGATATCGAGACAGATACCCCGTTTGCCCCGGTTGATGAGCGTAAAGCCCTTGCTCTCGGCTCCAACGATCGGCTCCATCGTATGGCGTATGCCGTCGCCGTCGGGCGGCTCGATCTTCACGACATCCGCGCCCATATCGGCGAGCAAAATGCCCGCGAACGGGACGGCGAGCGCCTGGGCCAATTCGACGACTTTGACGCCAGCGAGCGCGCCGGCTGGAAAGGGGTTACTCATGGCGTCCGAGTCTACGTCCCGCGCACCCTCAGTGCGACGATCGTAGGAGTCGCGGGGCTCAGCCCCCGCTTAATCACAAAGCATGTTCAACGGACACC
This sequence comes from Tepidiformaceae bacterium, assembly GCA_049662005.1. Classification (GTDB taxonomy): domain Bacteria; phylum Chloroflexota; class Dehalococcoidia; order Tepidiformales; family Tepidiformaceae; genus Amarobacter. The sequence goes on along the minus strand of JBATAT010000120.1, from coordinate 7,400 downwards.
ACCCAACCCAATCCACAGGAGTCGCGCGGCTCAGCCCTGCTTAGTCACAACCCCGCCAAACCAACACCATCCCTGGCCGGAGCAACCCGCGATCCCCCAACTTTCGCCCTGTCCAAACGAAAAAGAGATCCAACGCATCCGGGTAAATCGTATAAAGAGGGAGTGGGCAGAGCCAGGAGAGGGGAAACAAACCCTGACTCTGCCCGGAGGGAACGGGCTGGCGGTGGTGACGACTCCGCCGCCAGCACACCAGCCACTCTACTCCCGTCGCATGCCCCCGCGTAAAGGGGTTTCCCAAACAACGCAGAAGTTTTACGTCACGTTCTTAACCTTCGTTAAGCCGCTGGCCCGGTGTTCATCGCTCACGCCTCGCTGACGCTATGAATCGCCACGAACGACAAGATCCGCGAATTCCGGGTGGCGTTCAATGTAGGCGGCGACGAATGGGCACGACGGCACCACCTTCAGGCCGCGCGCACGTGCATCCTCGAGGGCATGGTTGGCGAGCTTCCCACCGATCCCGTGGCCTTCGAGCTCCTTTGGCACCTGCGTCGAACTGTAGGTCGCGCGGCCATTCGACCGTGTATATTCAAGCACGGCGGTCTGACCCTGGACCCGGGTCTCGAATCGCCCCTCCGCTTCGTTGTCGATGATGACAAGGTCATCGGAATTCGCTGGCATACCCCATCCAATCCACAATCAGCGACGAATGGCACCGCCCGATCGGCGTCAATCCAGAATCCAAAATCCCGAATCCAAAATCCCTACAGTCCCTTGTCCACCAGGAACGCGCAAAGGTCGCTGATCCGGCAAGCGTAGCCCCACTCGTTGTCGTACCACGCCGCGACTTTCACCAGGTTGCCACCGACGACGTTCGTCGACATGCCATCAACGATGCTCGAACGCTCATCGCCCTTCATATCCATCGAGACAACCGGGTCCATGGTGAATCCAAGGATGCCCTTCATCTTCTCGACCGACGTTTCGCGGAGGAGATTGTTCAGGTCGTCCTTCGTCGTGTCCTTCTCGGTGAGGGCGACGATTTCGACGATCGAAACCGTCGGCGTTGGAACGCGGTAAGCGAGGCCATCGAGGATCCCGTCGACTTCTGGGATCACGAGCCGCAGAGCCTTCGCCGCACCAGTTGAAGTCGGCACGATGTTCAGCGCGCCCGCGCGCATCTCGCGCAGGTCGCTGCCCGCGGCCTTATCCAGGATCTGCTGGCTGTTGGTGTAGCTGTGGATGGTCGTCATCTGGCCCTTTTGCATGCCGAGGTTATCGACGATGACCTTCACGACCGGCGCGAGTCCATTCGTTGTGCAGCTCGCGTTCGAAATCACGTGGTGATTGGTTGGATCGTACTTCTCTGCGTTCACCCCGAGGACGATTGTGAAATCCTCGTTCTTGGCCGGGGCACTAATCACGACTTTCTTCACGCTGTCACGCTTGTGGGCGACCGCCTTCGTGCCATCGGTGAACAGGCCGGTCGATTCGATCACGATATCGACGCCGACGCTCCCCCACGGGATTGCTCCTGGGTCGCGCTCGGAAAACACCTTGATGGCGCGCCCGTCGACGATGATGGCGTCGGATTCGGCGCGAATCTCCTTGTCCCAGCGGCCGTAGTTGCTGTCGTACTTGAGCAAGTTCGCGTTGACGTCGGTAGCGACGAGGTCGTTAATCGCGACGACTTCGAGTTTGCCCGCGTAACGGTCACTGATCGCTTTCAGAACCTGGCGCCCGATGCGCCCGAAACCATTGATGCCAACCTTTGTCACCACGTGAACATTCCTCCAGAGGACAGATATGCCTTGACCCGCCCCTTATAGGCTACACGCTGCACGCTTTCGATGCCGTGGAACGATCGTTTTTCTACTCTACGAATGTGTGCGCCGTCTCACTCGCAACCGGCAGCAGGTCTGGCTGATGGATCGATAGGCCTGCGCTATGGGTAATCGGATATCCATCAGCAAGTGGTGATAGCGAGCAATCCTCAACCCACCGAATCTTGACGGAGAAGACCAATGGGAGAGCCAGAAATGAACCGACGGATTGTTGTTTGCCCCAACTGTGATTTGCACTTCGCCAGCGCCCGCGAAAGGACGTATTGCCCCGGTTGCCACCAGATGGTTGAGGCCGTCGCCGCTTAATCCCACTCCCACTTCACTACGTTTTCACGAACAGCGAACGCACCCCGCCAAGGATCTTTTCGCGCAGCGGTCGCGTGTCCTTCGGAGTGTTGTCGAACTCGCCTGCGCGCACGCGCGGGAATTCCGAGGCGACCTGCGCCCCGAACAGCATGATGTTCGAACTCAGGTTCACCCAGAGGAGCAGGAAGACCCCCGCGCCGAGCGTGCCAAGCACAGCGTCGTAATTGCCGAAGTTCGCGAGATAGAACGAAAAGCCGAATTTCGCGATTTCGAAGAGCACGGCCGCGGCGAGAGCCCCCGGCCACACGTCCCGTGGTCCGAGTTTCGTCGCCGGGACAACCCAGTAGAGCGTCAGAAACGCCGCGAATGAGGTGATCGCCGAGATACCGATCGCGGTCGCCCCCCAGACGAATGGCTGTCCGGCGACGAGTGACAGTACGGGCATACCGCTCAGGGTGGAGCGCGCAAAAGCGGCGATCCCCGAGAGTGCTATTGAGGCGAGGAAGAACGGCGCCAGTGCCAGGAGCAGGCCAAGGTCGACCAGTTTCTGTTGGACGATCGGCCGTGGCGCATCGATGTTGTAGGCGATGTTGATCGAGCGGCGTATCGCGCCGAAGAGCGAACTTGCGCTCCAGCCCGTGAGCAGCAGGCCTATCAGCCCGATGATCCCCGAGGAACCCTGCCCCAGTCCAGAGACGATGTCCTGCAGCTGGCTCCGTCCCTCGCTCGAATCAAGTGGAACGGCATCGAGGATGGAATTGACCAGGTCCTGTTGGAGCTCGGCATCGCGAAGGATAAGCCCGGTGATGCCCGCAACGAAGATCAGAAGCGGGAAGATCGCGAAAAGCGCGTAGTACGAAATCCCCGCCGCCAGGTGGCTGCAATGGTCGCGGGAGAATTCCTGGGCGGCGCGCCGGACGAGGATGATCCATCGGGTGCCATTGAGCATCAGTACCTCGCCGTGATTTGGAAGTGGAGCACGTTCCGTACCCGGCATCAGCTCGGTACCGGTAGGAATCCATTGTCGCAAGAGGTGTCAAACATTGCGAAGCTGATCACGGGCGCCCGGAGGTTGGCCAATCGCGAAGGACCACCGACCGCATCTCGCCCGGCAGTTGAAACGCGCCCTGGCGGGGCGTATCCGGCGCTCCCGCGCCCCATGTCGCGCAGTAGGTCCGCAGGCCGATGCTCGCTGCCGCCTCGAGGTCGAAAGGGTCCGCTGCCGCATACGCCGATCGTTCGGGCGTCGCCTCGAGGAATGTGAGGCACTGGGTGATCCGGTCCGCCGGGCGAAATGGTTCGTTCTGTGGAGTCGCCGCCACCACGGCGAGGAATCGGTCCAGCCCGGTGCTCTGCACCTGCTTTACCGTGACCGAATGTGGCAGCCGCGAGATGGCGCCGAGTTCGATGGTCTCTCCACGGAGTGCATCGAGGGCCATCCCGATGCCTTCGTGGACCAACAGCTTTTTCATCGCGCTGCGCGCGAACATTTCCCGGCAGAGGCCCTCGCATTGGTCGCTCGCTTCTCGGGATGGTGCAAGGATTCCGAGCGCATCGCGCCACGGCCGAACATGGTACTCATCGACGAGGCCCGTGGCGTCGGGCCGGCGGCCTGTTGCCGCAGCGAGCGCTTCCTCGATGCAGTAGCGCCAGGCGTTCCGCGAATCGATCAGGCACCGGTCCAGGTCGAAGATCATGGCCCGTGGGTGGGGGCGAAGGCCGCGCGCGAGTCCCACGGTCAGTTCCCGAGGCCGCACCGTTCGCGCGCGGCCTGGTATTCGTCGGGTGTATTGAAGCCGAGATCGAGGAGGTCGCCCGCGTCGACTTCGCCGACTTCGGAAGCATGCGCCCGGAGCACAGCGTGGAGCCCTTCCGATTCGTCGGTCACGTTCATGAGCTCTTCCCGCAATCGCCCGGCAACGATCACTGGATGGCCCCGCATCCCGTTGTGAACTGGCCGGGTGATCGCGTTCTCGGGCCGGTGCGCATCGATCAAGGACTTCAGGAACGAGGCCGGTCGCGGGCTATCGATGTCGGCGATCAGGATCGCATCGGCATCACGAGAAGCGGCTTTCGCGCCGATTCGCACCGATCCTGCTCGCCCATGCTGGTAGCGTGGATTCAGCATCGTCCGGCAGGTCAGCGCTCGCATTTGGCGGGAAACGCTATCCGCCTTGTGTCCGAGCACGACGATCACTTCGTCGCACCCGGCTTCCTGGAGCTGGCGCACCTGGTAGCACACGAGCGGTTCGCCATCCCAATCGAGGAGTGGCTTGAGTTCGCCCATCCGCGTGGACATTCCGGCTGCGAGAAGGATGGCAGAGATCACTGACTTCGAGTCTAGGTCAGGCCTGCGCTACCTGCCATCTGACGTGCCCGGCAAACGGCCCCGGGTCTACGCCGGCTCTGCCACGAATACCGGGATCTTCCGGTTCGTGCGCTGCTGGTAGTCTGCGTAGGGCGGGAACGCCTCGACAGAGAGCTTCCAGAGCCGTTCGCGCTCCGCATTCTCGGCGACTTCGCGCACCCGCATCTTCTGCACGTTCTCACGGTCGCGGAGTTCGACATCGGGGTTGGCGCGCAGGTTATACACCCACACCGGATTCTTTGGCGCCCCTCCCTGGGAACCGACGAGCACGTAGTTGTTGCCGTCTTTCACGCGCATCAGAGGGGTCTTCCGGATAGCCCCGGTCTTGTTGCCGGTGTTGGTCACGATAATCACCGGCAGGCCGGAATCACGCAGCGTGTTGCCCTCGGCTCCATTCGTTCGCTCGTACAGCTCGACCTGGTTGCGGACCCACTCGGTGGGACTCGGCTTGTATTCGGGCATCAGTCATCTCCTCGACACATTTGTACGGACGAGCATAGAGGAATCCTGGCGGGCCGGTTACCGCCGGGCGAAAACCACCTCGCCACCCTTGATCACGTATTTCACGTTCTGCAGCGCCGAAAGGTCGCTCGTCGGATCTCCTTCGACAACGACGAGATCCGCCAGCCGGCCCGGCTCGATGGCGCCCCGGTCTGGGAGTTCGAGGAGCTCAGCTGAGCGGCTCGTCGCGAGCTTGAGGATCTCGACGGGAGCGTAGTCAGTCGCTTCCTGCAGGACTTCCATGCCACCGCCAAGCGCCTCGTGTGGGACGCCCGGGATGCCGCAGTCGGTGCTCATCACCACGCGGCAGCCGCCATCGAGCAGCGCTTTAAGCACGCGCCCGCGCTGTTCACGGCGGCCATCGTCGGGCCAGCGCCGGAACCCGACTGAGACGGTCGGCGAGACGAGGATGCCTTTGGCCGCGATCTCGTCGATCAACGGCTGGTCGAATTCGTAGCCTCCAGGCGCCGTGAACGAACAGTGTTCGATGCAATCGACGCCTGCTTCCGTGGCAACCCGAATGCCTGCGATACCGTGGGCGTGAGCGGCCACCCGGCGGCGAAGACGGTGGGCCTCTTCGATGCAGGCACGCAACTCATCGACGGTGAACTGGGCAGCGAAGGTGTTCGTCCGTGGGGTCATGTTCCCACCGGTCGCCATCACCTTGATCCAATCGGTTCCCGCTTTGACGTGTTCTCGTACCTGCCTCCGAATGCCGAGCTCCCCATCGCATTCGCCCCCCATGAACCAGCAATGCCCGCCCGTCGTCGTGATCGGAGATCCCGCGACGAGCAGCCGCGGACCCTCGGTGAGGCCGGCATCGATGCTCTCTCGCAGTTCGATTCCAAGGTCGGTAGGCGACCCAAGGTCGCGCACCGTCGTAATCCCGGCGCGGAGCATTCGGCGGCCATAGCTCGCCATCCGCAGGAGCATTTTCGCCGGCGTGTCTGTGTCGTAGGTGGTGCGCCAGCCCGGCGTGGTGTCGAAGCAGAGGTGCGCATGGCCCTCGATCAGGCCCGGGATGACCGCGCAACCCGAGATATCGAGTGTGTCGCCGTCCCCTCCATCAGAGGCCGCGATGATTGGGCCGTCGCTGACGACGGTAGATTCGGATAGCGCGAGGGCGAAGCCATCCCATACCTGGCCCCCACGAAGGATCAATTTGCTCATCGAACCGGATTCTACGCAGACGTGGCACCATACGCGCGTGCCTCAATGGATCGACACCCACGTGCACTGGGACCGCTACGGCTCGGCGGAGCGAGCCGAATTGCTCACACGGGCCACCGGGGAAGCGGTCGTCTTTATCTCGGTCAGTGTGGATATTGAGTCTTCGAAGGCCTCACTCGCCCTCGATGGCGCCGTTGGCGCGGTCGTGGGTGTGCACCCGAAGTTCATCAGCGTGCCGTTCGAAAAAGAGCTGCGGGAGCTCGCTCGCGACCCGAAAGTCGTGGCCATCGGCGAGTGCGGGTTCGATGCAGCCGGGCCCGGCTGGGAAATCCAGGCGCAGGCGTTTGCGCTGCAATGTGCGCTGGCACGCGAACTTGCGCTCAGCGTCGTCCTGCACATCGACGGCGAAGGCGCATGGGAACAGCTCCGGGCGGCGGAAGCCTCACTCGATGGCCTGTCTGCTGTCCGCCACTACTTTACCGGCGACGAATTGCAGGCCGATTGGCATCGGGCCCGCGGACACTACCTTTCGTTCGGGAATCCCCTGCGGCGCGAGCCGCGCCTCAGGGAAATAGCCAGGCAATACCCGCCAGACCTCCTGCTCATTGAAACAGACAGCTATCCGGCCACTGGAAGGAACACAGAACCGGCACACGTCGCGAAAGTCGGGGAGAGCCTGGCCCTTGTCCATGGATGGACATTCGCGCACGCCCGGGAGCAGCTGGCTGCGAACACCCGTGCCGCTTTTCGGGTACGGGTTCCGGGTTAGTCCTCGAATGTATTCGTGACGCCGTATTCCTCGGCAAGGAGGGCGATGAAATCTTTGATCGGAGGCGCCAGGATCCGGCCTCGGAGGACATGAACCCCGACCTCTCGTTGGGTCGGTTGTTCCATCTGTTCGATTTCGACCTTCACCAGCGTACCCGTCTCGAGCTCCCGCTTGATCGCGATCAACGGGAGTATCGAAACCCCAAGGCCCGCTTCGACGAGATACTTCGTCGCTTCCATCAGGTCCAGTTCCATCACAGATTCGGGCACGACCCCGGCACGCAGGAACATGCTGTAGACAAGGCTGTGATAGCTCGATCCGCGTTCGAAGAACAGGAACGGCTCCTTGCCCACCTCCGCGAGTGTCGCTTCGCCTTTCACGGCGAATGGATGCGCCGGTGGGACGACGAGCGTGAGGTCGTCGTTATAGAGATGCAGCGAAT
>JBATAT010000119.1:0-2196 GCA_049662005.1 Tepidiformaceae bacterium | reverse complement strand
AGCAGGTCGGCGAGGGCCTGGCAGGGGTGTTCCTCGTTGGTGAGCGCGTTAATCACGGGGATCCCGGAGTAGTCGGCGAACTCTGTCACGATCTCCTGTCCGAAGGTGCGCACGGCCACGATATCGACGTAGCGCGCGAGCACCCGCGAAACGTCCTTGATCGCCTCGCGTTCGCCGAGACCGACTTCCTGCGGGGCAAGGTAGATGGAATCTCCGCCGAGGCGCCGCATCGCGACCTGGAAGCTCACACGGGTACGCAACGAAGGCTTTTCGAAGAGGAGAGCGAGTTGGCGGTTGGCCAACACGGGCTGCGGACGCTTCTTCAGGGTCTCCGCCAGGTCCAGGAGGCGGGCGGTTTCTTCGGCGGTTATGTCGGCTGAAGAGAGGAGATGCCGTGGTTTTCGTTGCATTGCAAGAGTATAGCAACGCGGTTCGCTTTAGCCTTGAGACGAAAGCAATGGCGAAGTGTGAACAATCCCCTATGCGCTCGCGGCAATTTTCTGCCGTAATTCCAAGCAGGAGATGAGCCGTGGCCGAGCAGAAGGTGATCAAGCCGCTTTGGGAACGAAAATTCGCCGAAGGCAAGATGTTCGAGAGGATGGAGTGTGACCGCTGCCGGGCCGCATTCAATTTCTCGCCAAGTGTGCGAGCAACGCGGGTCCCCCGCTGTCCAGCGTGCGGGAGCATGGCCTCGCATCCACGGGCGGCGTAGTCGCGCGGGTTGACCGTTTGAGGAGAGCCGGGCACTGCGCACCGGGCCCTGTCGCTTGTTCGGGGTTCTTTGGTACTCTGGATGTTCGCACAGGGGTGTAGCTCAGCTGGTAGAGCAGTGGCCTCCAAATCCACCGGTCGCGGGTTCGAATCCTGCCGCCCCTGCCAATGAATTTGTTTCGGTTCGACCCTCAAGCGGCTTGCCGCAGGGCCGGAACGGTTCGTACCATGCGTATTCGGGCCCAGGTGGTGGAACGGCAGACACGCTGTCTTGAGGGGGCAGTGTCCTTTTGGGCGTGTGAGTTCAAATCTCACCCTGGGCACCAAACATTTCAATCAACACAAGGCGCCATGGCCAAGTGGTAAGGCAGAGCTCTGCAAAAGCTCCATCGCCGGTTCGAATCCGACTGGCGCCTCCAAGAAAATGCGAACGGGCTCCCGAATCGGGAGCCCGTTTTTCATTGTTGTTCGGTTCGCTTTTCGATGCGGAACACCGGGTAGTCTGGCGCGATTCGTTCGAACGCCTCGAGCGGTGCTCTTCGATCGACCGGGATGTGCGGCCGGGCGCCGGGCGCCTGATCGAGGTAGCGCTTGAGGATCGGCGCCCGCTCCGCGACCGGGACTTCGGAGACGGCGATGCGTTCGCGCTTGCCGTGCCGGAGGACGGCACGATTGCCGGCGGCGCGCACGTTGGCGACCCAATCGGCCCGGTTGCCCAGCATCGAGACGAGGTAGCGCTGGCCATTGAGGTCGGCGACGACCAATGGGTTCGATGTCATCCGGCCGCTGCGCCTGCCGCGTACTTCGAGCGTGACCGACCGCTTTGGCCCGAGCCCGAGGTTGCTCGCTTTCACGCCGGCCCGGTTCATCACCGCAGCCAGCCGATTCGGCCGTCCGTCGCGATACATCCAGCGCAGGGACTTCGTGTACCAGTACGGCATTTCCATCGCAAACCTCGTTAGCTGGTGGCTTCGACCTTCGCTGTGGGGTAGCCAACCTGGCAGAACCCGTGGTTGCAGTAGCCGTTCGGGTTCGTGTGAAGGTACTGCTGGTGGTAGGGCTCGGCGTAGTAGAAGGCGCCTGCCGGGACGATCTCGGTGGAGATTTTGCCGAAGCCGCCCTTATCCAGTTCGGACTGGTAACGCGCGAGCGAGGCTTCGGCAACGGCCTGCTGTGCTTCGTTTTCGACGAAGAGGGCCGAGCGGTACTGCGTGCCGATGTCGCCGCCCTGGCGGTTGGGGGTTGTGGGGTCGTGGTTCTCCCAGAACACCTTGAGGATGTCTTCGTAGCTGACCAACGCCGGATCGAAGACGACGGAAGCAGCCTCGGCGTGGCCGGTTTGCTCCGAGCAGACTTCTTCGTACGTTGGGTTGGGCGTGTAGCCGCCGGCATAGCCGACATAGGTCGAATAGACGCCGGGGATCTTCCAGAGGAATTTCTCGGCGCCCCAGAAGCAGCCCATCGCGACGGTTGCCTTTTCGAAAC
>JBATAT010000118.1:0-7181 GCA_049662005.1 Tepidiformaceae bacterium | reverse complement strand
GCGCATCGCTCGCCACCAGTCGAGATATTTCGCCTCGCCGAAGTAGTCCACAGTCGCGATCAGGAACGAAAGGCCCGGTGAGGAAGACGCCGGGTTCTCGACCACAACCAACCCCTTGTATTCCGGTTTGGTCAGGTCTTCCAGCGTTTTCGGCACCGCAACGTTGAGTTTCTTCAGGGCCGCGATGTCGTAGTTGAAGTTCACATACCCGTAGTCCACGGGTGTCACGAACTTCCCACCGTCACCCTGGAACTCACCCGGTACCTTGTCGAGCATGGGTGATTCGTATTCGGCGAACACACCCTCATCCAGCGCGCGGGCGAGCAGGGTGTTGTCCACCCCGAAGGCGACGTCTCCCTCGGGGTTCTTTTTCGTCAGGACCAGGGAGGTCAACATCGCTCCCGCGTCACCCTTCGCGAGGAGGCGGACCTTGACGCCATTGTCCTTCTCGAACTGAACTATCAGGTCGTCGCTGAGGTTGAATGAGTCGTGCGTCACGACGGTGAGCGTCTTCGAGTCGTCGCTCCCACCGCAACCGGCAAGCGCGAGCACCAGCAGTGCGGTCAGTCCAGCCCCGAGGCAGAGCAGCAGCCTTCGCATTCGAAGGTCTCCTTCTTGCTGCCCGAGGGCCGGTGGTGCTTCTCCGGGCAAAAAGAAAGGAGCCCGGAAAGCCGGACTCCGCGCACGAGTGCGTCGGTTCCGATCGCTTTCCTCCGCACGCGTTTCACGTGGTCAGGTTCAAGGGGTTTGATCTCAGCCCGTGAGGGCACCCCCAGCGATCCCGAACAGCATTGAGTTGTTCGCTGCCAACGCTACACCGTGGGAATCTCCCGCGTCTACCGTTTCACCACGCACTCGTCACCCAATTCCACCCCACGGCAACCATCCGCGACCTTTTTGCAGTCGATAATGCATCCGAACGCGCGAACACTTTCGAAACGACAGGTGACATGAAGCAATCGTTGCTCGTTTGGCCAAGAATGCTGGTGACAATCCCGGAAGGGCCGAAGCGCCGCCTCGCGCTCGTTCGGCGAGCTGTCCTGTTCCTTGGCATGATCCTGCTTCTCACCGAGGCCGCCGTCGCTGTCCGCTTCTCAGGCTCCGCCGGCCTCATGCTCATGGTCACCACTGCTGGCCTCGGCGCCTTTGTCTACCGCGGAATCGGCGCTCTCAACTCCTCGACTCCCGACAATGCTGACGTGATGGCGGCCTTTTTCGATGAATCGACCGGCCTGCCCGGCCGCCAGCAGCTCATCGATACACTCTCCCGCGATATCGCCCGTTCCGAGCGTTACGCCCATGCGTTGACCCTTTCAATCGTCCACATCGCTCAGTACGAACACTTAAAAGCCTCGTGGGGCGATGCGACCGCCCAACTCGCCGTGGGCCACGTCGTCGAAACGCTCCGTCGCATCACGCGCGCGTCGGATCTGCTTTGCCGCCTCGACGAATCGACCTTTGCCGTGGTTCTCCTGCAGTGCAACGAACGCCAGGCGGGACTCTTCGGCGACAGGCTTGCCCTCGCCGTCGGCAACCGGCCACTCAAATCGGCATCGAAAGCGAAAGTGCCGCTCTACGTCGGTGTCGATACCAATGCCGTCGAGTACGACGCGATCCGTTTCCGAGGCCCGCTCGACTTCCTCAGCTTCGCCGGCGGCGATGTGGTCGCGCCGCTGCTCTCGCAATCCCGCCGAAGCAACCTCGCCCGCAAGGGCGCCATGATCGATGCGCAGGAGCTTCGCGAACAGGCTGCTATCGATTACTACCCCGGCGGCCAGATGAAAGACTTCGCCGATGCCTACCGCGAGGCCCGAAACCGTAACCGCCACGCGGGCTGAATCGCTGGAAGCAGAGTGGGAGGTTTGCGCCTCCCACTCCACGGAATTCACTGTACGTCCAACGGCCAACGGCCAACGGCCAACGGCGAACGGCCAACAGCTACTTGGCCTTCTCCGCCAGGTAGTTCTTCAGCGTCTGGCCCGTGCGCCACATCGGTTCTGCGCCTTCGAGGCTCGTGATCTGGCCCCAGTTCTCCTGGCACCATTCTGCCGTCTGCACGTCGTTCAGCCCGGGCTGAATGCCGGGACCCTTGACGATAGCAGCCCGGTTGAAGTTTCCGGCGCCCGCTTCGATGACCATGCCGCTGTCGCTGCACTCGTTCGAACTCATGTAGATGACTGCGGGGGCTACCAGCTCCGGCTTCAGCCGCTCGATCATCTCCGCCGGCATCACCGACTGCGTTAGCCGTGTACCGGCCACCGGTGCGACCGTATTCACGTTGACGTTGTACTTCGCGCCCTCCTGCTTGAGCACGTTCATCAGGCCAAGCATCGCCGTCTTGGCGGCGCCGTAGTTCGCCTGCCCGAACTGCCCGTAAATCCCGGATGAGGAGGTCGTCAGCACAACGCGGCCATATGATTGCTGACGGAAAACCGGCCACGCCGCCCGCAACACCGTGAACGAACCCTTGATGTGGACAGCAAATACCTTGTCCCAGTCGTCTTCGCTCATGTTGTGGAATGCCACATCGCGCAGAATCCCGGCGTTGCAGATGACGACATCGAGCCGGCCGTAGGTATCGATCGCCGTCTTCACCATGTTGAAGCCGCCGTCGTAATCCGCGACCGAGTCGTAATTCGGCGTAGCTTCGCCACCGGCTGCCTTAATTTCGTCGACGACTTTCTGCGCGGCGGCGCGGTTTTCGCCCTGCCCGTGTGGGTCGCCACCGAGGTCGTTCACAACGACTTTGGCGCCACGTGCCGCCAGGTCCATCGCGTAAGCGCGCCCGAGGCCGGCGCCCGCGCCGGTGACCAGCGCAACCTGTCCTTCAAATGAAATCGCCATGTTTGTGCATCCTTCCAGTTTCCGAATTTGCCATTGTCACGAACCCGAACGAGGTTCGTAGTCCGTCATTGGTTTGCAACGAGGGAGGTTACCAGCTTACGCGGCTTCGATCCGCGTGGCCGGACACGGCGCCAGGGCTATCCACCATCGTTTCGAACCAGGCTTCGGTGCTCGCCACGCGCCAGGCGAGCGTGTCATCCTTCCCGGCATCGAATCGTGCCAGCAGGCCCTCGACGGTTTCGCGGTTGAAGAATTCGCCGCGCCTGGCCGCACGCTGCAGCATCATGGTGATCCAGGGAGCGAGGGGGCCGTGATTCCAGCGATGTTGGGGCGGTGCGTAGGCGAGCTTGTCCTTCCGATCGAGGATCGCGTCGGGCACAATGCCCCGCATCGATTCCCGCAACACCACCTTCGTCGTCGCTGATTTCAGTAAGAGGTCTGGCGGCAGCCCGAAGCAGTATTCGACCAGCCGGTGGTCCAGGAAGGGCAAACGCACTTCGCGGCTAAAGGCCATGCTGTTCCGATCGGCGTAGCGCAGGAATTCCGGGAGCTGCGTGGTTGTCTGCCATCGAACGAGTTCGTTGCGAAGCCGGTCGCCAAACGGGCTTGAACCTTCGACGTGCGATGGCGAAAACTCGCTGTGCAGCGCGCGCGAGGCCACCTTCGAAGAACGGTAATAACGTTCCGCCAGCCCATCGCGCAGGGTCCCGGGGAGCGAATAGTAGGCTGCGAACAACGCCGGTTCGCGAATGCGTCCGTAGCGGCGCCCGTAATGTGCGAGCTCACGCCCGATCTTGTCGATTCGTCCGCGCCGCAGCCAGTGAGCGAGGAACATCCCGTGCGCCTGGTCGTAGCCTGCGAGGATTTCATCTGCCCCCTGGCCATCGAGAAGCACGGTCGTGTCATGCTCCTTCGCCAGGCCCATCACAAGCCACTGGGCGAACGGGCTGGCGCTCGCGATTGGCTCCTCCTGGTGGTACTGCAGCCGTTCGAACGAATCGATGAACTGTTCCGGTTCTACCCACACCTCGTGCCGATCGGCTTCAACGCGATTCGTCACAATTTCGATGAACTTCCCCTCGTCGTGCTCCTTCGAATGGAAGCGAGCGCTGAAGGTCTTCTGGTGCATCCACTGCACCGTTTTTTGGGCGTGGATTGTCGAAACGATGCTTGATGAGTCGATTCCGCCGCTCAGGGAGCTCCCCACAGGCACGTCGCTCCGCAGCCGCAAGCGCACGCTGTCGAACAGGATTTCCCGGAAGCGTTCGATCGCCTGCGCCCGGTTCGCCGGGACTTCGGCGGCAGTCGGTGTCCAGTAGCGCTGCGCCTGCCCGAGACCCTGCGCGTCCAGCTGCAGGTAGTGCGCCGCGGGCAGGCTCTCGATGCCCCGGAAGAAGCTCTCGTGGTCCAGGTCCAGGTCGCCGCGAGCGAGGTAACGGTAAACCGCAGTCCGGTTCGCCTCGCGAAGTTCGGGCCGTATCGCGAGAATCGCCTTCATTTCGCTCGCGAAGACAAGGCCCTTCGGCGACCGCGCCATGTAGAGCGGTTTCTCCCCGAACCGGTCGCGCGCCAGGGTGAGTACGCGCTTTCGGTTGTCCCAGATCGCGAAAGCGAACATCCCGTTGAGGCGCCGGAACGAGTCGGTGCCCCACTCTTCGAACGCCCGCAATACAACCTCGGTATCGCCGCTCGAACGGAACGCGTGTCCGCGGCCCTGGAGTTCGGCTCGAAGCTCCAGGTAGTTGTAGATTTCGCCGTTGAAGCTGAGCGCGAGGCCCGCTGCCTCATCGATGAACGGCTGATCCGAGGCCTCGCTCAGGTCAATGATCGCCAACCGCGTGTGGCCGAATGCGAGACCGGGTGCGAAATAGCGCCCCTCGCCGTCCGGCCCCCGGTGCTTCAGCGTTGCGATCATCGCATCGACCAGCTCATGCGGAACAGGTTCGCCGTCCGCGCGGAAGATGCCAGAAATGCCACACATGGGCGGTCGTCTCCACAGGTCGGTGCTTCGAGTTCCCAGGTGGAACGGCTCGAAACCGGATCGTACCAGCCGCCAGAACTACGCGAATCGAGAACACTCGTCTCACCCGCCGATCGCGAATCCGCCGTATAGTCGCTCCCATGCCGGGCAACATGTGGGACGAGCCGGAAGAGCCACAGCAGGACCTCGATCTGCGTCTTCTTCGCGTCGGCGCCCAGCCCCTTGATGATTCGGGCGCGCTTCGGGTGATGCTTGAAACCACCCGCGGCGAAATCGAGGGTGTCCTCCATCCCGTGGAGGGCGGAACCTCGGCCGTGATCTGCGTCGGCGGCGCCATGGGCGGCCTCGATGGACCGGCCGACTCCCTCTATGCCCGCCTGCCCATACTTCTCTCCAGCGCGAAGGTCACGGTCCTCCGTCTCCAGTACCGCAAGCCGAACGAGTTCGAAGAATGCGTCCTCGATGCCCTGGCTGGCTGCTCCTTCATGAAGGGCATCGGCGCAACCGATATCGTCCTCATTGGCCACAGCTTCGGTGGAGCGGTCGTTATTAAGGCGGGCGAACTACACGGCTCCGTCCGCGGCATTGTTTCGATGTCGCCACAGC
The DNA here is from genome assembly GCA_049662005.1 of Tepidiformaceae bacterium. Lineage (GTDB taxonomy): Bacteria > Chloroflexota > Dehalococcoidia > Tepidiformales > Tepidiformaceae > Amarobacter. The sequence goes on along the minus strand of JBATAT010000118.1, from coordinate 1,750 downwards.
TCTATGGCACTCGCCAGGTCGAAAACCTCGAACAACCCCTCCTTCTCGTCCATGGCATGTCCGATACGGTTCTGAGCCACGAAGCCAGCGAAGACATCTATCGCCGCGCGAATGAACCGAAACGTATCGTGCTCTACGCCGAAGCCGGGCACTCACTCATCCAGGCCAAACAACAGATCGATGATCTCCTCGCCGACTGGATCCCGGCCCGCCTCGGCGGCGTCCCCGAACCGGGTGGCCGCGAAGAACACGAGACGAGCGTCTAGCACCTCCCGTTGCGGTCGCCGCGCCGGAACAGCCGTGAGAGCCGCTCCCGGCGTGGAAGTCTGCGCCCGATTCCCCGTGCCCCACGCTCAGTCCAGGTGCCTCTCGAGGCATCGAAGTGGCCGCTCACCGCCCGACGGTACGGTCCTGAAATTCTGCTTGCGTAGGCCCCGAACCCTTCGTCCCGCAGTGGTTTCCAATCTTCCCGATAGGGAACAACCACGTGGTCACGGCTCACATTCCTGGCCGACAGGAGGAATGCGAATCCAACGCCCGCCGATACATCCAACAGCGACCGCCCCTCGATGTGTGCGGTACGCACGAGCCCGTCGAACAACTGGGCGAGTTCCGCAGGTGTCGGAAGGCTCGTTACATCTCGCCGCAGTTCACCAATGGATGTCCGAAGCTCCTTGATTTCCAGGGGCGGCATGTCGATCAGCCCGGCGGCGTTCCCGGCCGTTCCCTCCAGAGCGCCGAGGAGATCATCAACCGAACCAAAATGCGTCCCCTCGGCGAGCACCCCTAAATTCGCGAGTTCCGTTTCCAGTGCCTTCAGATACGTCTTCGACCCATGGAGCACATCGCTCGCTGCCGCCAGCAGCCACAACGGTGAGAACCCGAACGCGGCAATCGAACCGAATTCGACCACGTTCCCGGCCGCTTTCTTCACGGCAACTCGGCCCGCAGTTTGGGTCTCTTCCTCCAAACCCGGTGGCGCCTCGACACCGCCCACGAGTTCGATCGCTATGCGCAGAAGGTTCTTCGCAGTCACCTCGTACAGCCGGGACTTACGAACGAGCCGCGGGAGGAGGAGTTGGGCCGTCTCCTGCACACCACCGAAGAGCAAGGCCGAGATTGCCCGGCCGGCGCGTTCCGGGAGCGACAACACGAACATCATCCGCCCTTGCCTTCGGGTCATGCCAAAAGCGTACGGTGGCTTCCACTTGGTGACGATTCGCGCAACGACCGGCTAAGGTGATTCGCATGGGTTTGCTCCACGAAATCCGCGAAGACCTACGCGCCACCATCGACCGCGATCCCGCCGCCCAGCGTGCCATCGAGGTCATCCTGTTCTATCCGGGCTTCCATGCGCGCCTCGCACACCGGGCGGCCCATGCCATGCTCAACGCTGGAGTCCCCCTGCTTCCTCGCGCCCTGATGTTTGTCACTCGGTTTCTGACCGGGATCGAGATTCACCCGGGAGCACAGATCGGTTCGCGCTTCGTCATCGATCACGGTATGGGCGTCGTTATCGGCGAAACCACCGAAATCGGTGACGATGTCATGCTTTACCAGGGCGTCACCCTCGGTGGGACGAGCACGCGCCGCATTAGGCGTCACCCGACGCTGCGCAATCGAGTCACGGTCGGCGCTGGCGCCAAGGTGATCGGTGGGATCGAGATCGGGGAAAACGCCCGGATCGGCGCCGGATCGGTCGTCGTTACGAACGTCCCGCCGAACGCCACCGTGATTGGTGTCCCCGGCC
>JBATAT010000117.1:0-2208 GCA_049662005.1 Tepidiformaceae bacterium | reverse complement strand
TGGACCCTGGGCGATCGCGAACTGCCCCAGGCAAAACTGAGCGGCGGCGACAGAACCCATAGCTGTCATAGAACCACTCGGACTGGCAATCAAAGACCGTGTCGTCGGCCATGCAGTCATTCACTATCAGAACGTTGGGTCAGCGTGGCGTCCAGGAATTCACCAAGTCTTTTCCAGGCCTCGCGTTTCTCGTTGGCGAACTCGTACCTGCCGTACACCCGACCGAGCTTTCCGCCGACGACGTGATTCAGGCATCGCTCCCGAACATGGTCCGGTACACCTAGTGATTGCATGATGGTCGATCCGGTCCGCCGCAGATCGTGCGCGGTCCATTCCCCACCCGACAGAACGAGTGTGTTGTCGTTGCGTCGATTCATCAGCGCTTTGCGACTCTTGAACTGAAACTGGCGGTCTCCAATCTGCTTTGAAATCGCCTTCGGATTCAACGCCACGCTGGGATCACGACCCGGGAAGCACCAAGGACTGCCAGCAGTGATTGCGTGAAGGAATTTGAACTGTCGAATCGCAAAGTCGGACAGGAACACCATCCACTCGACATTGGTCTTGGTGTTCGCTCTGGGCACGAGCCACTCGCCCGAATCCAGATTGACGTCTTCCCACCTTGCCGTGGAAAGCTCGCCGACTCGGCAGCAAGTCGAGAGCATGATCCAGATGGCCGCCCTGGTCTCAGCCCCGAGCGGTCGCGCAGTACCGCGCTTGTCCCGCGCGCCGTCGTAGGCTGCCTGTGAGCTGGCGAAGATTTCTCGCAGCATGCGAATCTCATCCTGGTTCAGGACACGGTCACGTTCGTTGGTCAGGTCGTAATCGGCGCGTACCACCTGTTTCGGCTCGACAAGCTCCGCCGGGTTGCCGTCGACCAACAGCTGGCGCCATGGTTTTCGCTTCTCTGCCCAGCGAAACAGCTGTCTCAACTCGGTCAGCAGCAGGACAGCCGTACGGTTCAGCCCGTTCGTTCGACCAATCGCGCGCAGCAGTTCCCTGATGTCACCTTCCGCAATCTCGCGCACGGGCTTGCTTCCAAGCTTGGGGATGACATGTTTGTCGAACGACCGCCGCAAGGCGGTGTTCGCGTCGGAGCGGGACACACCATTCGTCAGCCATGCATCGACCATTGCTTCCAGTGGCAAGCTCTCGGCTTTGAGACGCTCGGCCTCGACTTTCATCTGTGACAGCGCTCGTGCCTGGTCGGCCTCTCTCGCCAGTTGGGCCACGCGTGGATCGTCGCCAGCGCCGATTCGCGCCCGCTCGGTCTCGGCGCGCTGCCGCGCAGCGGCCAGGCCGATGTCGGCGACATCGCCGAGCGACAGCTTGCAGCGTCGCTTTCCAAGCGTGTAGATGAACTGCCAGGTCTTCCTTCCCGTGGGCAGCACGCGCACGAACATGCCGTCGCCATCGCTCAGGAGGTACTCCTTTTCGGCGGGCTTGGCCGCCTGGACCGACTTAACGCTGAGCAGGCCGCGTGCCATAGGCTTGGCTCCTTCCGATCGCCAGACGGCCTGGAATGGCGAACCAGCGACCCCTTGCATCTTGTGCAAAGTCTAGTCCTCAAGGGACGATATGGGAACAGTCTGGGAACAGTTGGCGCGGGTCAGCTTGAAGCCGCGTTGGACGGTGTGAGACGAAGTGTTCAGGATAAATTGTTTATAAACAATAGCATACAAGGTACCCGGCAGTTTCACAGCGTCTCATGACATCTCGCCAAAATGTCTGAAAAATTGAATGGGGTGCAAGGGGTCGCGAGTTCGAATCCCGCCGTCCCGACCAATGAAATCAACGGGTCAGCTCTCACAAGGGGCTGATCCGTTTCCTTTTCAGCGTCGATGCTCAGGCCCGTGTTTGGAGGTTTCGCGCACCAGCCGCGAAACACACTTGACGCGGATCGGAGCACGGCGTTGGTGGCCATGTTGCGCGAACGGAAGAAAACGTTAACTTGCATCAAGGGCGTGACGCCCGGTCCGACCTAAAAGCATGAGGAGCGGAGATGGCGCGTCGTGGGTGATGCGCGGTGCGAACAAGGCACTTCACCCCGAGTCTCCGCGACTGCCGCTAGCGTTGAAATGCGTGCGCGGCTCGCCGAAAGCAATGGGTTGCATTGCGCTGTAGCCTCAAGGATGAAGGCCGTATGGAACCCCGAAAGATCAGCGTCGTCGTCGTTTCCGGGTCGCTGGAACGCCTGCAGATGGCGGC
>JBATAT010000116.1:0-6155 GCA_049662005.1 Tepidiformaceae bacterium | reverse complement strand
CCGGATTCGATGAGGTGCTGGTTAGCGCGGGCCAACGAGGGTTCGATGTGAAGCTCAAGGTGGCGGATCTGATGGTTCTGACCGGCGCCCGCCCTGTTCGAGCAGTCTGATGCGGGGAACGCCCGTTCGCCTGGCTTCAACCCGAAACAGTCACCGAGTGAAGTGCGGCGATGTCCTGCTCATCGGCCATGATAATGATGATGTCGCCCTGTTCGAGGGTCGATTCCGGCCGCGGACCGATATCGAGCGTTCCTGCTGCGCGGCTGATGCCGAGCAGTTTGGCACTTTCGCAACCGGCAAGGAACTCGCCGACGGGATGCCCATCGAGACCGCTCTCGGCGTTGACTTCGAACTCGGCGAGGATCAGCCCACCATGGCGACCGCTGGCGATGGTGTCCATGAAGTCGGCGGCCAGGGGTTGGAGCGCCGCGAGGACCATCCGGCGACCACCGAGGCTGTACAGCGAGAGTACGCGGTCGGCACCGGCGAGCTGGAGTTTTTCCTGGTTTTGCGGCAGCCCACAGCGGGCAACGACGTAACAACCGGGGTTGATCGACTTCGCGGTGAGGGTGATGTACGTGTTTCCGGCGTCGCTGTCGCTGGCTGCGAGGAGGCAGCGCGCGGTGCGGATGTTCGCCTGGTTCAGGACACGGTTGTCGGAGGCATCGCCTTCGATGACGAGGTAGTCAAATGCGCGAGCCCGTTCGAACTCCGCAGGCGTTTGCTCGACGACAACGAAATCGACGCGGCGTTCTTTCAGTTCGCGCGCGATTTCCTGGCCGACGCGGCCGAATCCGCAAAGGACGTAATGGTCCTTGAGTTCGCTGATCTGCATTTTCGTCCTCCGAGCGTGAAATCGGCTGCGCAAGTCTCCTTCGAGAACCTGCTCCATAACCAGCGTGAGCGTGTAGAGGGCCGTCCCTACCCCGATCAGGATGAGGACGACGGTGAAGAGCTTGGTGGTCGTATCGAAATCCACGAGCTCCCGGAAGCCGACGGTGCTCAACGTCGTGACCGTTTGGTAGAGCGCATCGACGAAGTTCAGGTCGGCGAGGAGCATGTACCCCACCGTGCCGAAGACGATGACAAGGCCAAGCATCCCGAGCGCCAGCGCAAGCCCCTGCGGGATGACGGCGATGAGGGAACGGAGATGCACTTTCGGGATTATAGATGCCCGCGACGGAAGAGAATCGGCGTAGGATTGCCGGGGGTGCCGAACATGCCGGAAACGAACACGAGCGGTTGGACGATTCACTACGAAACGAAGGGCGACCGGACGAATCCTGCCCTGGTGATGATCCTCGGCTTGTCGCATCGTCTGGCCCACTGGGGCAGGCTTCCAGAGTTGCTGGCCGAGAAGCTGTTCGTTGTGGTCTTCGATTCGCGCGGGATGGGCCAGAGCGAGCGGCGCGACGAACCCTACACCGTGCATGATGAAGTACGCGACGTGCTGGCCGTAATGAATGCTGCCGGCCTCGACCGTGCGGCGGTCTACGGACGTTCGCGCGGGGGAATGCTCGCGCAAGAGTTCGTCCTGTCTGCGCCGAACCGGGTCTTGAAGCTGATTCTGAGTGGCACCAGCCATCGCGGGCCAAGTTCGGTGGGTTCGACTGAGGCAGTGAACAAGGCGATGAACATTTCGCCCGACATGACGCGCGAAGCGATCTTCGAATCCCAGAACCTTGCGATGAGCGCCCCAGGCTGGAAGGAACGAGACCCGGAGGCATTCAACTACCTGATGCAGATTGACGTTGAGGCGCCGCCCCGGAGGTTCGCAGTCGTGCACCAGCAGGAATCGCTGCGCGGATGGTCGAGCCACGACCGGTTGCAGACGATTGCCTGTCCGGTGCTCGTGATTTGCGGTTCGGATGACGGGATGGTCCCGCCCGAGAACAGTCGCCAGATAGCGAACGCGATTCCCGGAGCACGGTTCGAGTTGATTGAACAGTGCGGGCATCTCCCCATGCTGGAACAGCCAGAGAAGGTCGCCGGGCTGGTGCGGGGTTTTGTGCCCTAACGCATCAGTTCCATGTACTTGCGCTTCATCCAGTCGCCTTTCGCACGATATTCGGCGGCCGTCGAAAGCGTGCCCTTTTTGCCGCTTTCGCGGCTATAGGCGAGGTTCAGGGCGGCGTGATGGTTGTCGCCAGCGGGTATGCGGCGTGCGCGTTCGCGGGCGGCACGGTTTGTCCACGTCTTGCTGTACTCGATCGCGGCCTGGAGTTCGGCATAGATGTCGACGACTTCGACTTCCACCGGGGTAACTGTGGTCTCCGGTCGCGGGGGCGGTGGGCTGACACCGAACATCGTCAGCTGCTGGCCTTCGACGAAGCGGCCCGTCTCATCCAGGTAGGCGTCGCCGGCCTCGACCACTTCGAGGATTTCGACCGCTTCGCGTTCGTCCTCGAGCAGTTCGTCTGGCGCATCGGCCTCGGGCGAGTCATCGAGCTGGAGGAGCAGGCCTTCGGCGTTGGGCTTCAGGGCCACCGGCGGTGATTCCCGTTCCAGGTGCTCGATGATCGAGCCAAGCCGCGGGTCGCGGCCGATGAAGACGTGGAGGATGTTTTGCGATGGCGCGAGCGCATGGTTGAAGCGCAGGCCGCGCCCCAGCTGCTGAATGACGGGTTCGCGGCTGAACACTGCATCGAGCTTGAGGAGCACGCTCACCGTCGGTGCATCAAAGCCCTCGCTGGCTTTTTTCACCTGGATGAGGACGTCGAACTTGCCGGCGTGGAAGTCGCGAAGGCGGCGGTCGTTCTCGCTGTCGCTGAGTTCTTCGCCGGAGTGAACGACGGCGCAGCGCAGGGCCGGGTGCCAGCGACCGAAAACCCGATAGAGGTGGTTGGCGTGCTCGGTGGTCGCCGCAAAGACGAGGCCCTGGTGCTTGCCGGGGTCCAGTTCGTTCTTGGCCTGGAGCGTCCTCGCGAATTCACGGACGAGTGGCTGGACATAATCTTCGTTCCAGCGGAGTTGTTGGCGTACGCAGCGCTGGTCGAAGTCCGGGAGTTCGGCCATCTCGGAGGCGCTGAACTCATACACCTCGCCGGAACTGTCCTTCAGTTCGACCGCGTAGTCCTTCATCTGCATGTTCAGGCGCTTGAGGATGCGGCCCTCTTTCCAGGCCTGGCGCATGGTCACATGGATGAGTGGATCGATGACCAAGCCCTGGCCTTCCGGGTCATCGATGTAGCGCGCCCCTGCGATCGGGTCCCGGTCGAGACGGAGTGGCGTGGCCGAAAGCAACAGCGAGGTTGTCACGGGGAGTTGGGCGAGTGCGGCCGCCCAGGTGCCGCGTTCGCCAAGGTGGTGCGCCTCATCGCAGACGAGGTGCACGCGACGGCTGGCGCAGAGGCGCCGGTAGCGTTCGGGGGCGGCAGCAACCTGCTGGTAGCTGGCAACGACGAAGTTGGCACCACTCGCGGCGATGCGGTCCAACGATGCATTTTCGGCGAGGATCTTGCGGATCGGACGCGCGCTCCCGATGACGCCCAACGCCTTTTCGATGCCGGCGTAAACCTGGCTGCGAAGGACATCGGTGGGGGTGAGGTAGAGGCAGGTATCGGTATTGGAGGCGGCCGCCGAGACGTCGAACGAGCCGACGCCAATGACCGTCTTGCCGTAGCCGACCGGAACGACGACAAGTTCTGTAGTCGAGCCGGCGCGGAGTGCCTTCGCGAAGCTGGAAAGTGCTTCGGCCTGGCCGGGCCGAAGCCGGTGTGCCGTTGTGGCAGCGCTCAATCGATCCCCGAATCGCCGATGATTCTCACTGCGATCAGGGTACTCGCCGGGGCTGCAGGGGTCTGCGGTCGAACCCGCGACGAAGCGTAATGGTGTGGGCTAATCGAAAGCGACGGCGACGAATGCTCGATAGCGGAAGACCGGGGTCACTGGCCCAGCGCTGGAGGGATTCGCACCCGATGGTGGAGCTTCCTTGAGCAGGTATTCCGCTGCCATCCAGCCAGAGCCGGCCGGGGTTGAAACGGGAACCCAGAGCGTGGAATCGGTGGCTATCGGCTCGCCGGTTACGGAAACCTGGGTGTTGTGGCCCAGGCAATGGGTGATGGTCCCCGACGGTGTGGCTCGGAGGCGAAGGCAGTCACCGGGCGTGTTCACCCTCGCGTTGTCGCCAGCATGAAGGGGGCCGGCGACGGTAACCACTGGAGGTGCAGGCCGTGCAAGTGCTGCAGCACCACTGCTACTGAATCGGTACGCGTGAACATCGAGACCCGATTGTGCGGCGCGCGCGACCGGATCGTAGTTCGGGCGGAGGTTGACCACACCGTCCCAGTTCTGGTTCGAGTCGATTGCATCGAATGTGCCATCACCGTTGTTGGTGAGGACAATTGCTGTATGGAGTCCGGAGTAGTCAGCGTCGGCGCTGGACCAACTGTCATCGGCAATCTGGATGATGTCTCCGGGGCCAGCTTCGGAAAGCGGAACCTCGATTGCGCCCGAATCGAGGTAGCCGAAACGATAATCAAAGCCAACCTGGGAACCGGTGGCATCGTGGATGACTTTTTTCATCCACTGCCAGCATTCCCCCTGGTAGGTGCCAAGGTCGCGCATGGCGCGTTCAACTACGGGATTGGCTGGAGTTGGGGCTGCGCTTGCCGGCGAGAAGGCAACAAACGCGGTAAGGGCGGCAACAATGGCGACCAGGATGGCTGCCAGGGCCGGCCGGTGTTGGTACATCGGCATCGATTCACCTGCTTCAGTTCCCCTGAGGGCTTCAGGCAAGCTATCGCACGCTTTTGGCATGAACAACAGGGAAACGCGATGAAATTGCAATGAATTGCCTCACACAAGGGCATGAAGCGGTAAGTATGAGGGAAAGTCCCGACGTGGTATGCGACATAAAGCACGGACCAGTGCCAAGTGTTACCGCACGGTAAAATCATCGTCGCTGCTCGGACGCCTCGGTTACGAGCTTGGACGGCAAGTTCCTGGCTTCGTCGCACGGAGCGGCTGCTCCTCGGTTCGGCCCGACGCGCGGACAATCGCGTCCACCCTCTGCTACGCTCTTGGACACCTCTTTTCGGAGCATGCAGTGACCCTGCGCCTGTATTCGTCGCTTGGCCGCGAGATTCGAGATTTCCGGCCAGTGACTCCTGGTCGCGCGACGATGTACGTCTGCGGCGTTACACCCTACGACGTCACCCATCTCGGCCACGCGTTTTCCTATGTCCAGTTCGATACGTTGCGCCGCTACCTCGAGTACAAGGGTTTTGCGACCCAGTACGTGCAGAACGTGACGGACATCGACGACGACATGATCATGGTCTCGAAGCGTCAAGGGGGACGCCCGATACCGGAGATTCGGGACGAGAACGACGCGATCTTTCGCGCCGACCTGGACAAGCTGAATGTGCTCCGGCCGAGTGTCTACCCGTTTGCGACCGACCACATCCCGGAAATTATCGAGGCCACTGCGAGACTGGTGGAGAAGGGCTTTGCCTACGTTGTCGAAGGTGACGTGTTCTTCGAAGCGGAGAAGTTCGAACGCTACGGCGAGCTGAACGGGCTTTCGCACGCCGAACTTGGCGAACTCGAAAACCCTGAATCGAAGCGTGCGGAGAAAAAGCGGGGCCACCTCGACTTCTTGCTCTGGCAGCAGGTTGATCCTGGCGACCCGAGTTGGGAGAGTCCGTGGGGGCCGGGCCGGCCAGGCTGGAGCATTGAGTGCACGGCGATGTCGGTGAAGCATCTTGGCCCGCAGATCGACATCCACGGTGGAGGCCGGGACCTTATCTACCCGCACCACGAAAACGAAATCGCCCAGGCCGAATCGGCCTACGGCCCGGCGCCATTCTGCGGTCACTGGCTGCACAACGGCATGCTCGAACTCGACGGGGTGAAGATGAGCAAGTCGCTCGGGAACCTGGTGCTCGCGCGGGTGTTGATGCAGACGATCGAGCCGGACCATTTACGGCTCTACCTCTTGAGCCATCACCTGCGCGCCGATGCGAACTACCACGAGGGCGACCTGGACGCCTTGAGTGGCCGCTACGGGCGGCTCAAGCTGGCGGCCACCTCCGAGGGCGCTGGCGCGGCCGCTACGTCTGCCAGCGCGCTTCAGCGAGAGTTCGAAGCGGCGATGGACAACGACTTCCAGGCTCCGGCGGCGCTTGCTGCGCTCGACGCTGCCGCGACCAGGG
>JBATAT010000115.1:0-2936 GCA_049662005.1 Tepidiformaceae bacterium | reverse complement strand
CGTCAACCGATCATGCCGAACTCTTTGCATTCGTATAGAACTTCCGTAGGCTGAAGCGCGTGGACGAGCAGGCAACGATCGAACTGGTGGCGAGCTGGCTGCGCGAATCGCGGAGTACGGTTGTGCTCACGGGAGCAGGCATCAGCACCGAATCGGGGATTCCCGATTTTCGCGGGCCGAACGGCGTCTGGACGCGTGACCCCGAGGCCGAGAAGCGTGCAACCATCCAGCACTACATGGCCAACCGCGATGCGCGGGTCGCGAGCTGGCGGAACCGGCGAAACAGTCCGTTTATGGATGCCCAGCCGAACGCGGGGCACCTCGCCCTTGCGGCGCTCGAACGGAAGATCCCGTTGACTGCGATGATCACCCAGAACATCGACAGCCTGCACCTGAAGGCGGGGACATCGATCGAGAAGCTGATCGAGATCCACGGGACGGTACGCGACTTCGTGTGCATGGGCTGCGGAGAACGCGGCGCGATCGAACGCGTGATAGCCCGGGTGGAGGCCGGCGAGGAAGACCCGCCCTGCCGGAGCTGTGGTGGCATCCTGAAGTCGGCGACTATCTCATTCGGGCAGAATTTGGTGGCCGACGACCTCGAGCGAGCCGAAGCAGTCTCGTCGGAGTGCGACGTGTTTCTCGCGATCGGGACCTCGTTGACGGTCACGCCGGTTGCCTACCTGCCGCGTTACGCGCTGGCGGCGGGAGCGAAGCTGGCGATCATGACGGCGCAGGAGACGCCGTTCGACCATGTCGCCGGGGCGGTGCTTCGGGGCCAGATCGGCGAGGTCTTGCCGAAGATCGTGGATCTCGTGTGATGCTGAACCAGGATGAGGTTGACGACCTCCTCAAGCGCTGTACAAACGTGCTTCCGGGACACGGGCCGAGGAAGAGTATCGCCGAGAGCTTGCGTGAGCTGGCCGAGAGACTCGATGGCGACGAGCAATTGGATGTCTACGGTACCGGCGCGTATCTGCAGTCCTTCGAAGCCGAAGTTGCGGCGATGTTCGGGAAACCGGCGGCCGTGTTCATGCCTTCGGGGACCATGGCCCAACAGATCGCCCTCCGCATCTGGTGCGACCGCACGGGCCGGCCGACGGTCGCGATGCATCCCACGGCGCACCTGGAGTTCGCTGAGCACCTGGGCTATCAGTACATCCACGGGTTGCGGCGTGTGCAGTTCGGCGGGCCGGAAGTTTTGGAAAACCGGATGCTCACGGTGGAAGACTTCGAGGCGCTTGGCAGTACGCCTGGGGCGGCACTGATCGAACTGCCTTATCGGCCGCTGGGGGGCCAGTTGCCGCCGTGGGAGGACCTGGAGGCGACGCGCGCCTGGGCAACGGAGCGGGGCGTTCCACTACACCTCGATGGTGCGCGCATCTGGCAGTGCCGCGGGTATTACGGCAAGACATACGCCGAAATTGGCGCGCTCTTCGATAGCATCTACGTTTCCTTCTACAAGGAGCTGGGGGCACTTTGCGGCGCGATGCTGCTCGGCCCGGAAGATTTCATCCGGGAGAGCCGGGTGTGGCAGCGGCGCTACGGCGGCAACCTGTATACGCAGGCCCCGTTCGTTGCTTCGGCGCGATTGGGAATGACAAGCGTGTTGCCGCAGATCGAGGAGTGGGTGGCGAGGGCGCGCGAAGTCGCAGGAGTTTTCACATCGTTCGACCGGGTTCGGGTGAACCCGGATCCGGTGCAGGTCAACTTTTTCCAGGTGTACATCGACGGTGACCGCGAAAAGCTTGTTGAGCGCCACCACGAGATAGCGGCCGAAACCGGGACGTTCCTCTTCCGGAACCTGCAAGATTCCGCACTGCCTGGATTCGCGACGACGGAGATGCACATGTTCGAGAACGCGATGAACTTCGACCTGGCAAAACTCTCCCCGTTCCTCGGACGGCTGCTGCGCGTGTGATGCTGAAGCGACTTTGGTAGCATCGGGCGGCAACTTTGCTCCGGAGCCGTCGCACCATGGTTATCGAAGAAGCCATCATCTCCCCTGAACAACTCGGGCTGGATCCCGTTCGCCTCGGATACCTCGACGCGCACCTGAAGCGATACGTCGATGAAGGCAAGCTGGCCGGGACGCTGATCCTGGTGGCGCGGCACGGCTACATCGCCCACTTCGAAGCGAACGGACTTGCCGATCGTGAGCGCAAGGCCGCGATGAAGCATGACACCATCTTCCGCATCTACTCGATGTCGAAGCCGATCACAGCAGTGGCGGTGATGCAGCTCTACGAACGCGGGCTCCTGCAAATCGATGACCCGGTGGAGAAGTACATCCCGGAGTTCGCGAACCTCGGTGTGTACTCGACGGGGACGTACCCGAACTTCATGACGAACCGGGCTGAACGGCCGATGACGGTGCGCGACCTGCTTTCGCACCAGAGCGGGCTGACCTACGGGTTCCTCTCGCGGACAAACGTCGATGCGGCCTACCGCGCGCTGCAAGTTGATGCTGGTGGGAAGGAGCGGACGCTGAAGGGCATGATCGACGCGCTGGCGAAGGTGCCGCTTGAGTTTTCACCGGGGAGCGCATGGAACTATTCGGTTGGGCTGGATGTTTGCGGCTACCTGGTGGAAGTGATCACGGGGCAGCGCTTCGATGACTACCTGCGGGACAACATCTTTGAACCACTGGGCATGGATGACACCGGATTCCACGTGCCCGGCGCGAAGAAGGACCGATTCGCTGCGAACTACAGCGTGAATCCGGGCGGCACATTGAGCCTGACGACGGTCGACACCTCGAAGGGGATCCAACTCGCGGACGACCCGACGACGAGCCCCTACCTGAAACCACCGACCTATCTCAGCGGAGGTGGTGGGCTCGTTTCGACAGCGACGGATTACTTCCGGTTCGCGCAGGCGCTCTGCAACGACGGTGAACTCGATGGCGAGCGCATCCTCGGGCGAAAGACGCTCGA
>JBATAT010000114.1:0-4004 GCA_049662005.1 Tepidiformaceae bacterium | reverse complement strand
CGGCGGTCGTGGGAGTTTGTTCGTGGTCCGCTGGTTCGGTGCCGTCGCGGCCGAAGTAAATCGCGCTGGCCACGATGCCCGTCGCGGCCACGGCAGTTACACCGAGCACCGCGATGCGGATCGGTGCAAAGTGCAGCAGCGCACCGATCGCCGCGCTGCCGCGCGAGAGCCACGAACGCTCATGTCGCCAACGTTCGGCCGCCTCTTCTCGTGACTCCACTCCGAGCCGCGCGAGCACCTCGCGCACGTGCCACTTCGCACCGTCGAGGCTGATGCCGAGCCGCTGGGCAATCTCGTAGTTCGTGCGCCCACGCGCAATCAGCTCAAGCACCTCGCGTTGGCGTTTGGTCAGCGGTTCCACCACTCGCGGCGCATCCATGGAGCGAAACTACCACCGCTCGCAAGATCTCACCCTACCCTATGCGAAAAACGTCAATTCGGAATGCCGAAACCTACCGAACCGCCCCCACCCGTCGTAGCGGCCAGTAACGCCACCGCACCCGCCCCACCAGCCCCTCCGTCGCAATCGGCCCGAACGCCCGGCTATCGGTGCTCTCCGCGCGGTTGTCCCCTTCGATCTGAACCGCACCGTGGAGGTCGATGGCGACGACGCGCTTCACCAGTTGCCGGGCGGGTTTCCGTGGATCGCGTGCAACCACAATCTCGCCTCGCCGGGGAAGCCTGGTCCTGTAGGCATATTCATCGACGAACACCCAGTCGTTCGGTTCGAGCGTCGGCAGCATCGAACTCCCCGCGATCTCGAACCGCCGGAACCGTCGGCCGAGTGCAAGCCCGGTACCGATAGCCGCGGCCAAAACGGCCATCTCATAACGCTTCTTCACTCGCCCACCCCTGCAAATGCGAAGGGCTGCCAAACTGGCAGCCCTTCGTTCATGTTCATTCTACGCCCAGGGTCACGGTCCGGCGTTCGCCACTTCCGGGCTGACAAGGTTGCCGAACTGTCCGAAGTTCGTACGGAACTTGTCGGCGATGAGCGCATAGGTCTTGTCGTACTCAGCCCTGTCGGCCCAGCATTCACGCGGGTCGAGAAGGCTCGAGTCGACGCCCGGGATCGCCGTCGGTACTTCGAATCCGAAGGTCGGGTCAGTGCGGAACGTCACATCCGCCATGCGGTCGTTCAGGATCGCCCGCACCATCTGGCGAGTCTCCTTGATGGCGATGCGCTTCCCTGTGCCGTACTTCCCACCCGTCCAGCCAGTGTTCACCATCCAGACCTGGGCTCCGGTCATCTCCAGCCGCTGCTTCAGCAAGTCCGCATAAACCGTCGGGTTGAGAGCCATGAACGGCGCACCGTAGCAAGGGCTGAAGGTCGTTTCCGGATCTGTGATGCCCACTTCGGTGCCGGCCAGCTTGCAGGTGTAGCCGCTGAGGAAATGGTACAGCGCTTGTTCTGTCGTCAGGCGCGCGACCGGTGGCATCACGCCGAAAGCATCGGCCGTCAGCAGAATGACGTGGGCCGGGTGCGGCGCCACTTGCCCGCCAAATACGTTGTTCAGCGAACCCAGCGGGTAGCTCCCGCGCGTGTTCTCGGTCACTGAATCGTTGTCGAGGTCCACATCGCGGGTGTCCTCATCGAAAATCACGTTCTCCAGGATCGTCCCGAACTCGTGGGTCTGTTCGAAGATATCCGGCTCAGCCTCCTTCGAAAGGCGAATGGTTTTCGCGTAACAGCCGCCCTCGATGTTGAAGATCCCTTGCTCGGTCCAGCCATGTTCATCGTCACCGATGAGAAGTCGCTCCGCATCCGTGCTCAGGGTCGTCTTCCCCGTGCCCGAAAGCCCGAAGAAGAGCGCCGAGTTCCCCGTCTTGGGGTCGACGTTCGCCGCCGAGTGCAGTGAAAGCACGCCATCCAGTGGCAGGTAGTAGTTCATCGCCGAGAAGACGGACTTCTTCATCTCGCCCGCGTATGCAGACCCGGCGATCAGGATCACGCCTTCCGAGAGGTTGAGCGCCACCACGGCATCGCTGTTGATGCCGTCCGCCTCGCCCTCCATCTCCAGGAATGGGCAGTGAATAATCGTCAGATCGGGATTGCTCGCGGATGGCTTCGGCGAGGACGGGATGAACATCGTCCGCGCGAACAGCGAGTGGTATGCCTGCTCCGTGATCACCCGTACCGTCTTTTGGTGGTCCGGGTCCTGCGCGACAACGCAATCCTGGAGGTAAATGTCCTTCGACTTCAGATAGGCAATCGCCTTCGTCCGCAATCGCTCAAACGTCTCAACCGAAATCGGCTGATTGTGCTTTCCCCACCATACGTGCTCCGAAATATCCGGTGTCTTCACGACATACCGGTCTTTCGGGCTTCGCCCCGTGCGCTCGCCGCTGAAAACAGCGAACGTGCCGCCCTGGAGCAATTTGCCTTCGTTTCGCTTCACCGCGTGCTCGTAGAGAACGGGCACCGAAAGGTTGTGATAGACCTCTGCAGCATTGGAAAGGATGAGGCTGGCGACGTTATTTGGAGCGGGGGAGATTGCCATCTGGTCTGCTTTCGGGGCAGTTGCCCTATTCGAGCTAGATTAGCCGAGTTCCCCCATCATGTGAATACCTGAACGTCGAGATATAGTTGAGAGCAATACCCTGAACCGTCTTGTCGATGCATTTGTAACATCGCTCTTGCCACCCGAGGTTCGCTGAATCTACGCAGCTACCCCCGCCGGAGAACCCTTCACGAGCTCCATTAGCGAATCAACCTGCTTCGAAAGGTGCAGGAAGTCAGGCGCCGGCACAGGGACCTCCCCATACGCTGGCGGCACCACGTACCCGGCCAGCAACCCGTTCGCCGTCACGAATGCGTTCGCCGCGTTAATCACGCCAGCCAGCGAGACCTCGTCTGCCGGTGCACTGTGGTGTCGTGCAATTGCGTCCTGGATGTCTGCAGGGAGCTTCCAGCGCTCTGCCAGCAACCCACCCACCTCCGCATGGTCGTAGCCAAGCAGTTCGCTCTCAAGTTCTTCGAGCGATTGGTCGCGTGAGAGGCACGCTGCGATCGCCTGGTCCAACGCAGTTGCGTCGGCATAGAACATCGCCAGACGCCCCATGTTGTGAAGGATGCCTGCCGTAAACGCGCTCGGCACATCGAGCCGGCGGCTCTTGCCTGCCAGTTCTGCAGCCTTAAACGCCACCGCAATCGAATGCCGCCAGAATACCTCGATCCGGAACAGCACGTTCAGCGCGTCCGGCGCATAGGCGCCCGCGATCGCACCGCTTATCGCCATGTTGCGTGCCTGCACGAAGCCAAGGGTCACCAGCGCATCCTGCACCGAAGTGATTTCCCGTGCCCGCCGATACGCCGCCGAGTTCACTACCCGCAACAGCCGACCGCTCAGGCCCGGGTCCGAAGACACCACAAGCGCCAGGTCCGAAGCAGAAGACTTCGGGTTCTGCGCGACTTCCATCACACGCAGTGCGACGGCCGGTAGCGGCGGCAGCGCTTCAATCGCCGTCAGAACTGTGGTTCGATTCTCGGTCGGTTGGTTCGTGGGCATCGTGACACTCCGGCGAAGGCGTTCTTCACTCCCCAGTCTCTGCCGAAACGCATGCCTCTTGGATAGGGAACTTCCCGAATCCAACGTCTCGAACCACCCAACAGACCCGCGCGGAGGCTATTGCGCCCAGAATGCCCCGTTCGGCGCCGCGTTCCGGTTCGGACGCTCCGGGCCATGTTCCAGGATCTCCACCACATCCGACCACAGGGCAGCGAACCCAAGTGGCGCGCCGAGCTTCGCTTCCGCCTCGTCCACCGTCATCGAATCGAGGAACTTCTCCCCGAAGTAGTCGAGGCTGGGCCTTGGCAGGATGAAAAGGTCCGCGTGCTTCCCCTTGAGTTGGTCCACGTAATCCTTCCCGCAAAGCAGCCCGCTCACGTTCACGCGCTCGCCGAACACCGTGTTGGTCACACCAAACACGTCGATCGTCGCGCCGGTGACGGCCGCGACATCGGCCGCTACCTCAGCCAGCTTCGGCGCGATCAACGCCGCCGT
>JBATAT010000113.1:0-6781 GCA_049662005.1 Tepidiformaceae bacterium | reverse complement strand
CGTGCGTAGCGGGCGGTCGTCTCGAATTTCGGGAGGCTCGGCGAGCGTTTCGTCTCGTCTGGACGTCCGGCCGTATTCCATCGGCAATTGGTTCGCACCGGACATGCCTCGCATTCCGGCAACCGGGCCCGGCAGATAGTGGCGCCCACGTCCATCAACGCGAGGTTGTGGTCGCGAGCGTTTCGCGCCGGCAGCAGGGCAGCCGCGGCCGCGCTGATCCGGCCCGGCGGGACATCGCGCTGACTAGCAACACCCAGAACGGCCCGGGCAAGCACCCGAGCGATGTTCGTATCGGCCACCGCAACGCGTTCCTCTCGCGCGAAGCTTCGCACGGCCGAGGCCGTGTAGCTCCCGACGCCTGGCAGGTTCAGCAGCTCCGCGGTGTCATTTGGTAAGGCTCCCCCGTAGTTCTCCACCAAGCGCACGG
Organism: Tepidiformaceae bacterium; assembly: GCA_049662005.1. Taxonomy (GTDB): domain Bacteria; phylum Chloroflexota; class Dehalococcoidia; order Tepidiformales; family Tepidiformaceae; genus Amarobacter. The sequence goes on along the minus strand of JBATAT010000113.1, from coordinate 6,354 downwards.
CCAGCCGGTGCAGGTTCAGAGCACGGCGGTTGTAGCCAAGCCCCCGCCACTCTCGAATCACCTCGGACGGGGCGACCGCGGCGAGGGCGGCGAAATTCGGCCACCGTTCGAGCCATGCGTTGTAATACGGGACGACCCGCTCGACCTGGGTTTGCTGGAGCATGACTTCCGAGACGAGAACCGCGTAGGGATCGCGTGTGAGCCGCCATGGCAACTCGTGGCGCCCGTTCTTTCGGTACCACCCGCCGAGCTTTCGGCGAAAGCTGGCCGCCTCAGGCGCGGCGGATGTCGAGGTCTTCGTCATTCATTCGCGCCATCAGGTCGTGCCCCTCATCCGAGACCATCAGGTCCAGGAAGAGCGTTCGCTCAAGCGCCAGTCCGTCGTCCAGTGGTGTCTCTCGCGCCATTCGAACGAGCCTCTTGATGTGCCCCGCCGCTCGTGGAGACTTTGAAGCCATCTCCCGGGCAATCGCCAGCGCTCGTTCGAGCGCTTCACCCCTCGGGGTGAGTTCCTGGGCGATGCCCAGTTCGAACGCTTCCCTCGGCGAGACCGTCCGGCCCCGTAGCGTCATCTCCAGCGCTCGGGCGGTGCCAACCAGGCGGGCGAGCTTCTGTGTGCCTCCGGCTCCGGGAAGAATGCCGATGTTGATTTCGGGCAGGCCAACTTCGTAGTCACCCTCTTCCGCCACCCGGATGTCGCAGGCCAGGGTCAGCTCGAAACCGCCGCCCATCGCCAGTCCATTGATCGCCGCGATCACCGGCTTGGGCATGGTTTCGATGCGCCGGAAGAGACGGTCGATGTCGCGTTCCGGCACTCGCTCGTCGATGTCCACGACGGTCGCGCGGTCTCGCAGCGACTTCGAAAGCGCGCCGAGTTCGACCACCGAGTAGTGCCGGACGAAAACCCCTGGCAGGCCGCCAGTGATGACGATTGCTCGAACCGATTCGTCCGCCGCAAGTTCAGCGGTGGCAGCATCCAGTTCGGCCACCATGCCCGAATCCATGTATCCCATCGGCGGATTGGTGATGGTAACGATCGCGACGCCACCATCACGCCGGACCGAAATCTGGGCCATGGCTACTCCCCTTCGTCGTCGTCCTCGCCCTCGTCGTCGGCCCTCTGTGCGTTCGAAGGAACCAGTGCGATGTCGGTCCCTTCGCGCTTGCCCTTCTTCGGGGCGGGCACGGCTTTGAGTGTCTCACTGAGCTTCTTCAGATCCTCGGGGGATGCGCCAGCTGGCGCGACCACCGCAAGTGCGCCGGAGTCGCGCAGGACGCGCAGTTCGCCAGCCGAGGCATCGATTCCTACCGTCACGATCAGACCGGTCGATGCGAACGATGCAATCCGGACGAGGCCGAGCTGTTGCGCCAGCGTCATCGCCCCTCCGGTACGTTCGACGAACAATCCATCGAATCCGAGTGGAGCGATTGCCCGCAGCGTGGTGTCTTCCATCTCCTGGCTGGCACGAATGGCCTGCCCCATTTTTTCTGTGTCCACGGCCGCCGAATCCGTCGTGTCGAGTGGACTGATGACGAAGTCGCACTTTGCTTTGCGCAACGTTGCTGCGTCCGCCTCGCTCAGGCTTGCCAGCAGTGCGCCAACGGCCAGCTTGTCAGTCGCGACGCCCTCCATCACCTTCGCTGCTGCTGCCGCATCGCCGGCATCGATGATCACAGCATCGGCCTCATCGATGCTGGCTTTCGCCTCCGCTGCCGTCTTTGCCGTGGCGATCAGGGCCATCGCACGCGGGTGTTCGCGAGTGACGCGGCCGAAGCCGATTGCCGGCCCGTCGCGTCGCTGGAGTCGTTGGATCCGCTTCTGGAGTTGGCTCATTTGGGTTCCTCGTTTCCGGGAAGGTCCGAACGCACGATGTGTCCGGCCTTGATTACCGCGCGAATCGCGCGTTGGTTCGTGAGAATTTCGATATCTTGCAGCGGATCGCCAGCGAGTACGACAAAGTCGCCCGCCAGTCCTTCAGCGATCCGGCCGGTTTCATCCTGGATGCGCAGCAGTTCGGATGCCCAGGCCGTCGCTGCCATAATAGCCGCTCCAGGGCTCATCCCGAGGCCAACCATGCGCACGATTTCCTGCGCGTTCTCGCCCGGCTTGTTCACCGGCGTCCCCTGGTCCGTGCCCATCGCGATTCGAACCCCCGCTTCGATTGCCCGCTGGAAGCTTTGGTGGTGCGCTTCGAGCACCTGCCAGCCTTTGTCCGCCATGTACGCCGGGATGCCCGCTTCGAGCCCGCAGTGCGCGATCTGGTAGGGTGCCGTCAGCGTCGCCACGAGGTATGTGCCACGTTCGCACATGAGTTGAATCGCTTCGTCGTCGAGCCATACGCCGTGTTCGATCGAATCCACCCCAGCACGAATGGCGTTCTTAATGCCTTCGGTGGCCTGCGCGTGGGCGCCAACCGGGCGGAACGCCTTGTGTGCCTCTTCGACACCGGCCCGCATCTCTTCCTCGGTGAAACTCGGCGAACGCGGGTCAACGCCCGGCGTCATGACCCCGCCGCTGGCGAACAATTTGATAGCCGTGGCCCCCGCCCGGAGCTGTTCGCGAACCGCCTTGCGGACTTCGTCCGGCCCATCGGCCTCGGTCGCGAGAAACCCATGCCCGTGGCCGCCAGTCATCGTCACGCCAAGTCCCGCCGCGAGGATGCGCGGGCCCTCGATGAGTCCCGATTCGACGGCTCGAGCCATCTCGATATTCAGGCGATCAGCCGCACCGAGGTCGCGCACAGTGGTAATGCCCGCGTGCAGCGTCTCTCGCGCATAGCCTTCCGCCAGCCACGCGCGTCGCGCCAGTGGTGTCGTCTTCGCGACATTCAGTTCGCTCGGATCGCCACTCCCGGTGATGTGGACGTGGCAGTCGATGAGTCCGGGGATGATGTACGTATTGGTGCAGTCGAGTGTCTGGCCAGCCTGCCCGGCCACAGCCACGATTTGCCCGTCGATGACGGCGACGTCGCGACGCTCGAACGTCCGCGTATCCGAGTCGAAGACCAACCCGTTTCGGAGCAGGATCGATGCAGCCCTGGCGGTGTTTTCGGTCACGTCTCTCCATTGTCAGTGGCCCGATTGCATCGCGGCAACCTGCTGAGCGTTTGACCCCCGACAGGCGAGCACGCTTACTGTGTTGCAAAAGTGGCCTGCTGGCCTAACGACAAGGATTTCGCGTGTATATCCGAACCGGACTTGGAACGATTCGAGCACTTCGCGAGCGATTCTCGCATTTCGAATTCGAGGTCGAACGGCCGGTGCCGCTCATCGCCGAGGTTGAGCAGCAACGGACTCCCGCGGTAGAAGCGGCAATAGCCAGGCTGGGCCGATGTGAGGATCTGCGGTTCTCGCCCGGGGGCAGCCTGATAGCGATCCCGGGTTACCGGAGTCGAACCTGCCTGATCCTGTCGTTCAAGTTCGATGCCGAGCGCCAGTTGGTAAGCGTCGACGACTTCCTTGAGATCGAGTCCGCGTCCATGCCGGCGCCCCACGGCGTCGATTTCCTGGATGATGAAACGATTGTCGTCGGTCCCAGGAGCGGATCCATTGTTGTCTTGAAGCTGCCCACCGAACTTGGAGGGCGGCGCATCACCGCCGAGCCAGCCAGCATCGTGCAGGGCAAGCGCTTCACACGGGTCGCGTGGCCTGGTTCGGTTGCCGTCGCGCGCTCAGATTCGGGCGAAGTGAGCATCCTCGCCTGCAATAACTACATCGATCGGGTCTCGCAGCACTTCGTCGATCCCAAAGCGAACTTTCGGGAAACGCACAGCAAGGTGCTCCTGGCCCGCGGTCTTTTCATTCCGGACGGCATCACCGTTTCGCCGGACGGGGCCTGGGTGGCGGTCAGCGCCCACGGCTTTCACAGGGTGCAGCTTTACCCCATGGCAAAGGCCGGGCGCTTCACGGCTCCCGCAGGGACACTCAGCGGATCAAACTTCCCGCATGGCTTGCGATTCACCCCGGATGGAGGCCACCTCCTCCTCGCCGATGCCGGCGGCCCGTATCTCCATGTTTACGAGCGCGGTGCTGGCTGGGAAGGAAGTCGCATGCCGGTTCGCTCGGTCCAGGTGCTCGACGACGAGACCTACCATCGCGGGCGATCCCAGCCCGACGAAGGGGGTCCGAAAGGCGTCGACATCGGTGCGGGCGGCCGCATCGTCGCGATTAGCTGCGAGTTCGAGCGGCTCAAGTTCTTTGCGCTTGGCGACCTCATCGGTGCCGGCCCCATCTAGCCGCAGCGGCACGAAACACGTGGCAACCTCGTGTACGATGCCCGCGAACAGGGAGGTTCCATGAATCTTCGCGCAAAGCTGGTCATCGATGAGTTCGCCCGCCATCGCGCGCAGTTCGAGGCGTTCTGCCGCGAACTGACTCCGGTAGAGTTGGTATCCCCGATTCCCGGATCTCACTGGATTGTCCGCGACTACATCGCTCACCTGTGCACGATCGACGGATTGATCGTGCCGGGGTTCGCCGCCCAGGTCGGCCAGACTGCCCCGTTGTCCGATGTGCCCTTCCCGAATCCGTTCGATATCGACGAGTGGAACGATTCGGCAGTCGAGGCCCGCCAGGATGTTTCAATCGATGACTTGCTGGCCGAAGCGGCAATCCACCGCGAGCGTATGGTCGCGGCCATTGCCGAGTTCACCGACGCCCACCTCGACGCCATCATCGATTATGGCGGCGACCGGAAGTCGCTGAACCTGCCAAAGTCACGCGTTCGCTTCGGCGGCTTACTCTGGGGCATCGCCATCCACGATCCGACCCACACCCGCGACATCCTCCGCGCGTTGCCCGAACGCGCGAAAGAGCCCTGGATCATGGAATGGGTGAACAGCGTGAGCGATGCGATCGTCCCGCAGGGCGTGAAGGAACAACGCGTTTAATTGGCGAACCCGATACCCTGAGAGCTAAATCACACACGAGGAGCACCCGCGTCTATGGCTAAGACCTACAAGAACCCACCCGAGATGATGATCGATCCGAAGAAGAAGTACACCGCCGAGATTGATACCACAGCCGGCAAGATGACCGCCGAATTCTTCCCCGAAGATGCCCCGAACACGGTCAACAACTGGATCTTCCTCGCGAAGGACGGTTACTACGACGGTGTCATCTTCCACCGCTGCATCAACGGCTTCATGATCCAGGGTGGCGACCCGACTGGCACCGGCACCGGCGGCCCCGGGTACAAGTTTGCCGATGAAAAGGTGACCCGGCCCTACTCGCGCGGCACCCTCGCGATGGCCAACGCTGGACCGAACACTAACGGCAGCCAGTTCTTCATCATGCATGCGGACTACGCCCTCCCACCGAGCTACACCGTCTTCGGCAAGCTCACGGCCGGCGAAGAGATCGTCGACAAGATCGCGACCGCCCCCACGGGCGCTCAAGACCGTCCCAAAGACCCGGTCTCCATCAACTCCATCACCATCACCGAGAGCTAAGGGGCTTTCGCTGCAGAGGAGCCACGGTCGCTTTGCCCGAAGACGGACACGAACGATAAGGTCGCGCGACCGACGAGCGTGTCCGACTCGGGCGGGCAAACCCTCGAGTCCACGGTCATGGTGATCGCGGGATCTTCCGAACATGTATCAGTTTTGACGGATCGGGGTTTTCCCTGTTGTCAGGCGGAGAGGTTCCGGGCTACAGTCGCAGTTCAGTTCACGGTATGGGACATATTATGTTTGCACGATTCGGGATGGTCGCCGCCCTGGCGATAGCGATTGGCGCAGTCACCTTCGGCTTTGACAGCGGCCGGGCCAGTGCCGACGACAAGTACGCGACACTCGATCCCGATTCCGGTGTCGTAGGCACGGTCGTCAACGCGGAGTTGTTCAATGCGCCTGCAAACGATGCGATCACGGTGATCTTCAAGATCCCAGGCGACCCCGTCCTTGCGACGGGCACCACTGACGCCGACGGCCATGCCGCCTTCACTTTCACCATCCCCTACGTTCCCGGCGGCGGCACGTGGCCGGTCTACTTCACGAACTTCAAGTGCTCTTGCCAGGTGCAGGTCCCCTTCACGCTGATCAACAGCCGGCCAACGCCTATTCCGACGGCCACCCCAACTATCCCGCTTCCGACCGCGACGCCGGTGATACCGCTGCCGACCGCCACACCGACGGTCGTCCCGGCGACGCCAACGGCGACTCCCACCCCGGGCGTGCCTGTCCTCGGGACAGGATTAGGCGGATCGGGCGGCGGCCCGAACGTAGGCATACTCGCATTGGGCGGAATGGCGGTCATTAGCATCCTTGCGCTCTTCGGCGCCACGCGCCGGCACCCGGCGATGGCCAGGGTTTCGGATGATCCCGACCCGGATGAGTATTCGACGCACGTGTAGTG
>JBATAT010000112.1:0-4714 GCA_049662005.1 Tepidiformaceae bacterium | reverse complement strand
GGGCCGGCGTCGCCGTCGCTGCCACTGTCGCGGTGGCTGTAGCGGCGGATGGGCGAGTGGCGGAAGTGTCGACCGCGTTCGGTTGGGTTGGCTTGCCGCTCGTCGAAGTCCCGGCAACCTCGGCGATTGCGGTGGAAGTCGCGGCTGGCGGTTGGGTGGAATCGGCATCGGCCGCGAGAAGCCCGTTATCGTTCTTGCTGCCGCTCGAATTGAAGAAAACGGCAGCCGCGAGCAGGCCGAGGCCGGCCACAACGAGCATCCCGCCAACCGCGGTGAGAACCCTGCTTCCCTGTGCGGCAGCGCCTCGAAGGTAGCCGATCTCGTGCGCGAACCCGGTGACTGCCGCCTCGAATTCGGCCGGCTGCTCGATGTTCGCAGCGTGCCCGGCGGCAGGCAGGTTCACCTGCTGCACAAGTTCCTGCGGGAAGCGGTCGAGGAACGCCGCCGCGTTCGGGGCGAAATCCGCATCACGTTCGCCCACCACCAGGAGCATCGGCACAGCCAGTGCCGGATGGCGTTCCCATGCGTTCGCATCGATGACGAGCGAATCCGCGGTCCCGGCGACACCCGCCGGTTGGAGGCGGTCGAAGTCCTCGGTGAGCAGCTGCTTGGATCGTGGATCGAGGCGCTTGCTGTGGGCCGGGTAGAGCCGGGTCTCCTTCATGAACCCGGTGCCTTCGGCGCGCACACGAGCCGCCATCTCCGCCATCCGGGGGCGGGCAGCTTCGCGCCATTCCGGTGTTCCAGCGGCCGAGCTGGAATTGATCACAACGAGGCCGGCAACCCACTCCGGTGCGTCGAGCGCCAGCCGCAGTGCCAGCGCGCCGCCGAGCGAATGCCCGCAGAGCAGTACCCGCTGGTAGCCGATGTGCTCGAACAGCTGCAGCAGCCTGCGGATGGCCCGTTCTGGTGTATAGAAAATCGGGTCTTCGGGCGCATCTGATTCGCCGTGCCCCAGGAGTTCCACTGTGATGACGGTGAAGTGCGCTCGGAGGCCCTCGATGTTCGCGGCGAACGAAGCCTTGCTTGCGGTGAACCCGTGGATCAGGACGAGCGGCGGGGCGCCATCTGGATTCGAATAAAGCTCGTATCCAATCCGCTCACCGGGCGCTCCAAATAGCGGCATAGGGGCACAATAGGCCCCCGGGGCGCACCGGGGAAGTAAGTCGCATCTTGTATACCGCATGGTCGATATCGACCCATCCGGGGCTGGCCCCGTTGCCCCGGCGTGATTGCCCAACCAAACGCCGCGACCACTCCCGCGTTACGATGGCGCGGATGGAAATCGACTACCTGCTCCTGGCCGAACACACCGAGGTCACGGGGAACAAGCTCTACCTGATGGGTGGTGGCTGGGACACGATGAACGTGCCCGATGTGCCCGCGAACGTGCGCCTGCAAGTTGCGGCTGGCGTGCGCGTTGAGTGGGACGAGACGAACACCACCATTCCGCTGGTGATTCGCGTGGACGATGACGACGCCCAGGAAGTCTTCCGGCTCGACGGCCAGATGAACGTCGGACGGCCACCGCACCTCCCCGCGGGATCGAGCCAGCTTTCGCAGATGACCTTCGCGCTCCAGCTGCAACTCAAGGAACTCGGTGGCTACCGCGTCTCGCTTGTCGTTGGCTCGCCCGAATTGGGGGTGCGGCGCTCGGTTCCCTTTCGCCTCGTAAAGGCACAGCCAGCGGTCCGCTGACCCGTTTGTAAAGCCCGCCGAGGGTGGCTACCCTGAGGTGGCTGCGGGCAATCCGGCCACAATTGTTGCGACCGTTCCCCCACCAGCGACGGGAATATGGTCATGGGCGAGTTCCCCCTCTGGATTCGAGCGACACACTGGATCAATGTGCTTTTCATCGGGCTCATGATGCGGGCGGGCATCCAGATCCTCGCCGCCTACCCCCGCCTCTACTGGGATGACCACTGCAAACCTGGAACGGAATGGCTCAAGTTCACGCGCCGCAAGATCCGGGAAGAGAACCTCTGGACGGCGCTCGAACAGGAAGAGGAGCCCTCAGCCTGGATCGCTCAACCCGGCGGCAACAACCTCGGGATGGGCCGCCACTGGCACTTCTTCGGGGCCATCTTCTGGGTGGCGAACGGCGTCGTCTATGTCACGCTCTTGTTCGCAACTGGCATGTGGCGTCGCCTGGTTCCCACCTCGTGGGGGATCTTTCCGGATGCATTCCGGACGGCGACGGAATACGCGCAGTTCCAACTACCGCCTGCTTCCGCGTTCGATCCCTTCGACCCGCTCCAGCAACTGACCTACTTCGCCGTCATCTTCCTGCTCGGGCCGTTCCTGATTCTTACGGGCATGGCACAGTCCCCTGCTATCGCCGCCCGCTTCCCGCGCTACCTCGCCATCTTCGGCGGGCGCCAGCGGGCACGCAGCCTGCATTTCCTCGGGCTCGCCTCGTTCGTGCTCTTCACCATTGGGCATGTGGCCCTCGTCGCGATCACTGGCCTGCGTGCAAATCTCGGCGACATGATCCTCGGCCAGCACGATACGCATGGAAACCTGGCCGTCGCGATTGCGGGGGCGCTGCTCCTGGCGTTCGCTGCCATCTACGCGCTCACTTCGTGGGCCTCCCGGCGTGTACCGCGCCGGACAAAACTGGTACTGAGCCGGTTCGTGCTCCCGCCCATGCGAACCCTGTCGTTGCGCGGAGCTTCGCGTCAGCGCTATCGCCCCAAGGACATTTCACCCTATTTCCTCATTAATGGCCGCCCTCCAACCTCCGATGAGTACGAAGAACTGGAACGCGATGGGTTTGGACGCTGGCGGCTCGAAGTCGGCGGCATGGTCGCCAATCCGCTTCGCCTGACGCTGGACGAGATCCGCGCATTCCCCTCCGAAGCGCAGATCACCAAGCACCACTGCATCCAGGGATGGACCGGCATCGCCCAATGGAGAGGAGCGCCGCTCTCCCAGATTGTGGATCTGTGCCAGCCACTCGCGACCGCCCGCTATATGGTCTTCTGGTCGCACCAGTTCGATACCTCGGGCCAGCCATTCTACGAATCCCTGGACATCCGTCTGGCGCGGCACCCCCAGACCGTGCTTGCCTACGAAATGAACGGCAGCCCGTTACCGGTACCGTACGGCGCACCGCTTCGTCTTCGCGTGGAGACTGAATTGGGATTCAAGATGGTCAAGTGGCTGCGCGCCATTGAGTTCACCGATGACCTTCGCTCACTTCGCGACGGCCAGGGTGGTTCGCGCGAGGACAACATGCACTACGAGCAGTCAGTCAGTATCTAAGTTCGAACGCGGTGCTCTGGCCGATGTGCTGGCTATTCGGTGACTTCGAATTTCCATGCCACGATCTGGCGGCTCCGCGCCTGGATGTTGTTCGGATCCTGCACGGCGATCGCAGCCGAGTGGACGCCGACGGGGATGCCTTCAGCGGGCGCATAGCACATCCGGCCGCCGCTGCGATCGCCACCCTCCGGGGCGATTGCCCATGTGAGGCTCGTCGTAACTTCGGTTTCATCGAGCACGAGGCGGAACCAGCGGATCGTTTCCGGGAGGTCTTTGAAATCAACGACGGCGCAGAGCCCGCCGGGCTTCGTCGGGTTCGCCGTCCGGGTGGCTGCTTGCTTCACGCGCTCCGCCCATCCTGGGCTGACTGAAACGATGTTCTCGCCAAACACGGGTTCAGGCCCGAAGTCGGCAGTCGAGCCCGGGGTAGTGGGCGAAGCACCCACCGGCGTCGGTTCGGGTTTATCGGGACCATCGCCACAGGCGGCGAACAGGAAGAGGGCAGCAGGAAAGGCGGCGAAGAGTGCGAGGCGGATGTTCATTGTGATTTTCGAGGGTATCACCGCCCCGCGCTTTCGAGCCAAGCGCCATCTGCACCTTGGCTTTACGCCGCCACTCCCGCGACCGTTGCCACACCTCATCCGGAAGGTCGTGACCATGGACGACACTGAACTTGAACTGGAAGCCGAACAAGCGGCGGAGCTGGCCGAACCCACAGATGCGGAACTCGAATTGTTGCGCCAGGAACTGGAGACGAGCCGCGGAAACGAACGTGCCGCAGTCCACAGCCTTCGCGCCGCGCTTCTCGCGGGCGAATCCGCCCTGGCTCCTGAAATGCTGGCGGGCGAAACACTCGCGGAGGTCGAAGCGAGCTACCGGGCTGCAATGGATCTGCTTGGCCGGCTGCGAGAGCACGTCGCGAAGGAGACGGCCGGCCGCATCCCCGCCGGTGCGCCCGGCCGCACGCGCCAAGCGCCGCGGACACCGTTCGACAAGATCCGGGCCGGCCTCGAAACAACGCGCTAACAGAACTGGTACCGGCACAGCCCGATGAAACCCAGGCGCGACTGATAAGGAGCGCTGCGATGCCGAAATCACATCGGCGGTAGGTGGAACAGCGTGCGTTCGGTGCCGGACCGGGTACAACCCCAGGCGCGACTGACAAGGAGCGCTGGGATGCCGAAATCACCCCCGTGGTAGGTGGAACAGCGTGCTTTCGGTGCCGGACCGGGTACAACCCCAGGCGCGACTGGCAAGGAGCGCTGCGATGCCAAAACCACATCGGCGGCCGACGGATCAGCGCATGCCGACCGCAAACCCATGGGTCGTGCTCGGTGGTTCGCCGGAATTGTGGCGCTCCTTGCAGTCGTGCCTGCCGTTTTGTGTGGGTTGGGGTGGCGAATATTCGCGTGTGTGGAGCGTGCGCCGGATCTGCCTGGCGGTGTATATT
>JBATAT010000111.1:0-5710 GCA_049662005.1 Tepidiformaceae bacterium | reverse complement strand
CCAATGCTGCGCGGCGTGTTCCAGGGCCGTGCCACCCGCGGGCCTTCGGCCGTCACGATATGCCCTGCGGCGACACGGTGCGTGATGGCCTCCTCCGGGAAGTAGAACGAGCGCTCCATCCGAAGTGGCTCGAAGATCTGGTCGTAAATCACCTGCTCGAAGGGCCGCCCGTGAACGGTTTCGATGATGTGCCCGAGCACATAGAAGGCGGCGTTGCTATACGAGAAGGTGTAGCCCGCGGGTACGAGTTGCGGTGAGTTCGCCATCTTCCGGACGATCGCCCCGATGGCGTCGTCGCCCCGCCCGGTGTCCTTGAAGTAGTCACCGACGTATCCCGCGTGATGCGTCACCAGGTCCCGAACCGTCACTCGGGAAGCGTCTTCCTCCGATTGGAGGGCGAACCACGGCAGGTAGGTCCGAACGGTTGCATCGAGGGTGATTCGCCCGGCCTCGACCAGCTGCATCAGCGCTGTGGCTGTGAACGTCTTGGATGTCGACCCGATCTGGAACAGCGTCTCAGGCGTTACCGGGAGCGGATGTTCGACGTTCGTCACGCCTGCCGCTCCCGCGTAGATAGCGCCATCGTGAAGCACGCCCACCGCGGCGCCGGGCACCTGCAGGCGGGCGATTTCGGCTTCGGCGAAGCGAAGTATTGGGTCGGGCATCGGTCGAACGTCCATGGCCACGAACTATACGGGGCGGCGCCAGTAGCGCGGCAGGGCTGCCGGCGCGCGTTGCCACCGGAGACGGCTTGCCGCAGGATCACCCCGCGAAATACTTCAGGTGCTTGCGGAGGAACAACAACATGGGACAGCTCGATGGAATGGTGGCAATCGTCACCGGTGGTGCGCGAGGCATCGGCGCGGGCATTGCTACGGTGATGGCCGCGCAGGGCGCGAAGGTCGGCATCCTCGACCTCGACGGTGAAACCGCGGCCAGCACCGCCTCGGGATTGGCTGTGCCCGGCATCGGCATGGCCTGCGATGTCATCCTCGAAGAGCCGCTCGCGTCCGCCGTGAAGCAGATCGTCGACCAGTTCGGTGGCCTCGATATCTTCGTGAACAACGCAGGCGCCGGGCGGATGCCGCTCGACCCCGCGATTACCCCGGCCTCCGGCGGGCTGCGCGTGGAAAACATGGGAGCCGACGGTTGGGACCAACAACTTGCACAGAATCTCCGCAGCACGTTCCTCGGCACAAAGGTCGCAGTGCCGTATCTGCGGGCGCGCGGTGGCGGGTCAATCGTGAACATCGCCAGCATCGCAGGGCTCAGCGCCTCGCCGACGCTGCCGGCCTACGCTGCCGCCAAGGCCGGTGTCATTTCGCTCTCTCGCAGTTCGGCCCTCGAATACGCGCCAGCGAACATCCGTGTGAACGCTATCTGCCCCGGGTTCCTCTGGACCCGTGCCTGGCAGGGGCTTGCCGCGGGCATGAAAATGAACGTGCCCCGGTACAAGGATGCCGACCCACGCGACATCTTCCTCGAAGTGGTGCAGAACGGTGTGCCCCTCCGCCGCGAACAGACGCCGGAGGACATCGGCCACCTCGCTGCCTTTCTGAGCAGTCCCGCAGCGATGAACATCACCGGACAGGCCATCTCGGTCGATGGAGGAATCACCCTCCGCTGACCTATCGGCGGGGGAGATAGCGCAGGCGGCCAAGCCGCTTACACTCCCACTGCCAATGTTGTTTCCTCCCTCGGCCACCCCGGAAGCCCGCCGCCTGGTGGCTGCGCGTACCGTTCGTGGCTTCGCGGATGGCCTCGTGAGCATCACCCTCGCGAGCTATCTCCACGGCCTCGGGTTTTCTGCCTTCGAAATCGGCGCGATCGTGACCACCACGCTGGTGGGCTCGGCGGCGATGACGCTCTGGATCGGCGTGCGCGGCGGGCGAATTAACCCGCGCAGCACGCTCATCTTCGGCACCGCTCTCATGGCGATGACTGGCCTCGGGTTCGCAACCTTCACCAGTTTCTGGCCGCTGATGGTGGTCGGCTTTCTCGGCACGCTCAACCCCTCCGCGGGCGATGTCAGCCTCTTCTTGCCGATCGAACAGTCGCTCCTCAGCGAGCGCGTCTCGAACTCCGAACGGACGTCGCTGTTCGCGCGCTACACCCTCGGCGGGAGTTTCGCCGGTGCCCTAGGGGCGCTCGCGGCTGCCCTCCCCGGTTTCATTTCGCGCGGGTTCGATGTCGACCTTGGCGAGGTGCAGCGCGGCGTGTTCGTGCTGTACGCACTTACCGCGCTCGTGGTGGTGGCCATCTACCTCCCCCTCCGCATCGCGCCTCGCGCTGCGACCGAACTCGGAGGATTGGGCAAGTCCCGCTCGGTGGTGTTTAAGCTCTCCGCCCTCTTCAGTCTCGATTCATTCGGCGGCGGGTTCGTCGTCCAGTCGCTCCTCGCACTCTGGCTATTCAAGCGGTTCGACCTTTCGGTCGAAGTCACGGGCACGGTGTTCTTCGTGGCGGGGATGCTGAGCGCCGGCTCGCAACTGGTTTCACCCGTGCTCGCGCGGCGTATCGGGCTTGTCCGGACGATGGTGTTTACGCATCTCCCCGCGAACGTCTGCCTGATCCTGGCGGCGCTGATGCCGACCGCGCCGCTGGCGATCGCCCTCCTCCTCGCGCGCATGGCGCTTTCGCAGATGGACGTCCCCGCGCGCCAGTCCTACGTGATGTCGGTCGTCCCGCCGGAGGCCCGCGCCGCTGCTGCCAGTGTCACGAACGTGCCGCGCAGCCTCGCCGCGGCCTTTTCGCCGTTGCTTTCCGGTGCGCTCCTCGGCGCTGCCACGATCGGCTTGCCTTTGATCGCCGGCGGAAGCTGCAAGATCATTTACGACCTGCTCCTCCTCCGCCAGTTCGGCGAGCTCCGGCCAGAAGAAGAACGGACGGCGTAAGCGAGCGAAAACCGCGAACGGGAGGCTGGCGCCCCCAGGGGAAAGACACCGAAGGGAACCATCCAGCCCTCCCCGTCGTTGTGTACGATGGCGCTCCACGCCAACCGGGGAGGACGACGATGAATTCAAGAGCGGTGCTGGCGCTGTTCGCAACAGTCATGGTCACGATGGCGGTCGTTGCCTCGGGACACTCGGCATTGGCTGTAAGCACGCGGACGTGGACGGGCCTCGGCGCCACCAACAACTGGTCGGATGCCGCCAACTGGGATAGCGGCGCACCGGTCGCTGGCGATTTGCTCGTCTTCCCCGAGTCCGCGGGGCGCAAGACGAACACCAACGATCTCGCGCCGAACACGCTCTTCGACGCCATCACCTTCGAGGGCCAGGGTTATGGCCTCGCTGGCAACCCGCTGGGCCTCACGAATGAACTGAGGAACAGGCCAGGGAGCGGCGCGAACAAGGTATCGCTTGCTCTCGGTGGCGCGGGCGAGGTCGTCCAGGAGTCCGGGCGACTCACGCTCGAAGGCGCCAATTCCTACGCTGGCGCGACCAGCGTCAACGGTGGTGTGCTGGCCGCCCGCAGCGATGCGGCCCTGGGCGATGACACCTCCGGCACCACGGTGAGCCCATTCGCCACGCTCCAGCTTTCCAACGGCATAGATATCGGCGCGGAAAGACTCGTCGTGGCCGGCGAGGGCTTCGACAAGAATGGTGCGCTCCAGTCGGTTAGTGGCACGAACTATGCCGGCGACGTCCGGGTGCTGGGCGACACCGTCATCGGGGTGGGCAACAGCACGCTCGTGGTTGGCATCCTTCGCCAGGAAGCGCCCGGTTCCACCTTCACACTCGTAGGGGGTGGCAAACTCCAGGTCGAAGGGTCGTTCTACGCTGGCTCGGGCACCGTCGAAGAGGGCAACCTGACCTGGAACGCTACCTCGCAGCTCTTCGTCGAGGTCGGCAAGCACGGCCTCCTTCGCGGCACGGGCAAGCTCTCGAGCGCGACGGTGGTTGGCGGCGCGATCTGGCCCGGGTCGGGTAACACGCCGGGAACCCTCACGGTTGCTGGGCCGACTGTCCTCAACGGGCTCTTCCGCGTTGACCTCGATGGGCCGCTGCCCGGCAGCGGCTACGGCCAGCTCGCTACCCAGGGCATCAGCATCGGCGCGGTGACGACGTTCCTCGAAGTGCACCTCGATTATCAGCCGGCCCTCGGCCAGGTGTTCCGCATTGTCGACAATGCGGGCGTCGAGCCCTCCGGCGAGTTCTATAACCTTCCGGAAGGCGCGATTCTCTTCGCGAACGGCTACGCCCTTCGCGTCAGCTACAAAGGCGGCGATGGCAACGACATCACCCTCACCGTGGTGCGTCAGATAGCAGCCAACCTCGAACTAACGCTCGACGCACAACCCTCACCGGTCGGGGCCGGTGATCTGCTCGTGTACACGGCGACCGTGACGAATCTCGGGCCCGATGACTCGGAGGGCGCCCGCGTCTCGATGGGAACGCCGGCCGGCACGACCTTCGTTTCGGTTTCGGCGCCTGCCGCATGGCGGTGTTCGTTGCCCTCACCCTCGGTGAGCCTCGGCTGCACGGGCGCTACCCTCGCGAGTGGCGCATCAGCGGTGTTCACGATCACCTACCGCGTCGATCCGGGCGCCAGCGGCCAGATCAGCGGGACGGCCGGCGTCTCGGCACACACGAATGACCCGTTCAGCGCGAACAATGCCGAGACGGTGATCACGCCTATCGGCCCGGGCGGGGGGAAGCCGTACCGGCTCTTCGTCGGTGGCCTCGCGGCTGATGGGACGACACCCGAACCCGGCACGGAGAACCCGGGGTAGGGGCGTCAACGCCCACTGAATTCCGGAACAGGCCGTTGGCTTGCTTCGGCGTCGGAAGTCGCTTTTCCGTGCTTGCTGATGTCGTCGATCAGCCAATTCATCTCCTTGATTTCCCGGCGCTGGGTTTCCGCGATCCCATCGGCGAGTGCGCGTACACGGACATCGTTGATGTCGGCTCGCTCGCTGGTAAGGATGGCGATGGAGTGGTGCGGGATCATGCCACGCATGTATTCCTGATCGTCGACGAAGTGTTGTGATCGCGAGAGCCATAGTGCAAAGACGCCCAGGATCAGAGCAGCCCCAATAATACCAATGTTGTACCCGAGGTTCTGATGCATACCCCACATGTACGCGAGCATCACGATAGCCATGGCCGCACCCATCAGCAGGGCCATGTAGAAGCGTTCTTCGCTCCATCGGACGTGGTCGAGCGAATACGAATTTGTGTAGGTCAACGCGAACATCACAAGCGTCGAGGTCAGGATCATCGCGCCGAAGCGAGCGTAGGTGGCCCCGTCGTTCGAACGTCGTCCGCGCCGGGCGGACTCCTCGTTTGTGCCGTTCCTATCGTCGGGATTGATGTGAGGGGACATAACGCGACTCCTGTTACCTGTTCGTCCGTCGAAACTGCTTCGAACCACTAACAGGGGAGCGGCGAACTATCCTCTGGACGCTTTGCTCACCCTACCGGTTGTCACAATGCGAACCTGCTACGGGCAAACCGGAATGTGTTTCATTCACCTATCGATCCAGCGATCTCTTGCGGCCCGGCCGAATTCACATCTGCGCGCTCCAGCCGCCAGCGACCATTGTCTGGAAGCGCCACCCGCTCGGTGTGCGAATCAGCAGGTCGCCATAGCGCATGCTGTTCGTTTGTCCGTCTGCGGTGATCGTGGTGTCGGTGATAACGAAGCACAACGCGCGGCTGAGAAACACGGGCTGACGTTTCGACTCCATCGTCACCTCGCCTGCGCC
>JBATAT010000110.1:0-2855 GCA_049662005.1 Tepidiformaceae bacterium | reverse complement strand
GAACTGCTCGGCGCAGATAAGGCGCGCCCGCAACCGCCGGCCCACCACGCCCCCAAATGGCGCGCGACGCTCAAGGCCGCGCCGCTTTCGCTCCGCCAGAAGCACCACCTGCGCATCTACGGCAGCGCCATCGAGGATGTCCTCGAACTCGGCACGAAACCCCTCTGCGAGCACGCCGGCGCCATCGACGGCGAGGTTCGTTATGTCGCTCGGAACGAACATGTGCATTCGCTCGCCGACATCATGATGCGCCGGACGGGTATCTCGTGGGGAGCCTGTCGCGGCCTCTGTTGTGCCGAAACGGTCGCAGCCATTGCGGCGAAGGAACTCGGCTGGAAAGCCGTCCAGCGCAAACGCGAACCGAAAGCCTTCCAGGAAGAGCTGGACTTCCACCTGCCAACGCTCGACCTGCTCGAGAAGGAGACGTCATGACTCCGGGGGACCTGGATAGCGCCCTGAAGGCTGCCGCCGCCCTCTTTCGACGCAGCACATACCCGTCGCCCTCACCGGTGCCGGCCTTTCCGCGGAAAGCGGCATTCCAACCTATCGCGGGCGCGACGGCGTCTGGACCAAATTCGGCGAGCCTTACCATCGACGGTTGGGATCTTTTTGCACAGACCCGGAAACCTGGTGGAAGCTTTCCATCGAACATCGGGTTGGCGGTTCAGATTCAGCGAAGTCACGGAATTCCCGATCATGGCCAAGCGCCGGGGCATCCCGCCGATCGAAATCAACCCGGAAGAAACTGCCCTCAGCGAAGTCGCCGACCTCGTCGTCCGCGCCCCTGCCGGTATCGCCCTCCCCGCCCTCGTCGAACCCTGCTAATCTCCTAAGCCGCCTCTCGACGCTTTACGTTTTTCGTCTCCGCTTTGGCTATCGCGTTGGGAAGTGCAGCGCCCTTCCGCGTTCCAAGCCGCACCGCCCCGAATGCGATGCTTGTGGCCACGAAATAGCCGGCAAAGACATCCACCAGCCAGTGTTCGCCGATATAGATGACGGAAGCGCCGACGAGCAGGCCAAAGCCAAAGCTAAGTCCTGCAAGCCAACGCGCTTCGCGCATGTTTACCGTCACAAAGAACCCGATGACGAACGGAATGCAGGCATGAAGGCTCGGGAAGGCCGCAACCGGATTGGTGTCGACGCCCACATAGTCCACCCAACCCTGCGTGAACAGAATCCGCGTCACATGGTCATCAACCATCCAGGGCGGCGATGCGGGCACGAGCGCAAAAATGACATCGCAAACGAACCATGCGACCGTCAACCATCCGAAATACCTCACCAACAAGTCCTGGCGCCGGACAGTTATGTACATCCCGACCGCGAAGGGAAACGCGAACCAGAGCATGTGCGCCCCGGTTGCCATCTTATCGATGAGGATCGCATTGCCGTAAATCCGAGCCTGGAGCCATGCCGCCGGGTTCGTTCCTACGATCAGGCGGTCGATAGCAGCGGGCGAGTGCGGCGAGAAGATCGAATCGGCGAATGAGCGGACGATGATGTGCGTCACGAAGACAGCAATGTACGCCCCCCAAATCCCGAATGGCCTGAGGGCACGCGACTGGCGCGACCAATACGTGTCCTTGGGCTCCATAGCCGGATTCATCGCTAAATAAGGCCCGGGATCAGTCGCCACCGAACCGTCCGCCGGTACGACTCGTAGTCAGACGTTTCGCTTAGGACGCGCTCTTCGGAGTTAATTCGAAGCAACTGGAATACGAGGACCGTGCAGAAGATCGCCAGATTCAGCCCGCCCGGGTTGGCAATCACAAACCCGGCCTGGGTGATGGAGTGCGAAAAGTAAATTGGATGGCGAACGATTCGATAGGGGCCGTGCACCTTCAGCCCACGGTTTGCCGCCACGACGCCGAAGCTCTTCCCGATCGTCAGGAAGCAAACGATAACCATCGCCAGGCCCAGCATCTGGATTGCCGCGCCGGCGCCCTCCTGCCATCCGCCAACCTCACCGGGCTGCATGGCAAGGGCTGCCCAGCCGCCAATGGCCGCGACGAACCAGTCCCACGGCCGTTGTGAGGTCGTGTTCGTCCGGCGTCTCGTTAAGAAGATGCCGATGAGCAGTGCCTGTTCGATTGCGAAGAAGACGTTCGTCAGGCTGTGCGCCTCGATGGCGTGCCTCCCGTGCCCATAGAAGAAGGCGCCGGAGACGCACACCAGCAGTGCGTCCTGTCCGTACGAGAGGCGCCGTCGCCAGCTCGATGTGCCCGTAACCATTCCAACTTCCGCAAACGAAGCAGCCATTCCAGTGAATCTCCTGATGGGGTGCACGTTTTGTGCCGAACGTCTGTATAGAGAATCGGCAGGGAGATGCGCCTTCACCAGAACGAGCTACGTGAGGGTCTCCAAAGCCCATAAAGGGTCAAGACAGTGAACAGTCGGTTGAAGACCTTTAGGCGCTCGCCGAAACGTCGAAATACCCAGTAGCTTCACCGACGAAGCGCCCGGTCCCGAATGAGGATTGCGGTGAGGGCCAACTCGCAGCAGCGAGTCTCGCCAATACCAATGAAGGACTATCTGGCCACGGCCAGGGGAGGAGGGGCCCGTCGTCGGCTCGGCAAAACAAATGGGGCAATGCCCCGAACCAGGAAAGAGGTAGGAAACCAACATGTCGAAAATCAAGAATTGGGCCATTACGAAGGTTGCAGCGTACCAGACCCGTGAAGAAGGCCAGGGCCTCGCCGAGTATGGCCTGATCCTCGCCCTCATTGCCGTCGCCTGCATCGTCGCCCTCACCGCCCTCGGCGGCAGCCTCAGCGGCATCCTCAACCGGCTCGCCGGCTCGATCTAAGTCGAAGCCTTCGTCCGGTTGCGACCGGGCACCATAAGCAGAGAGGGGT
>JBATAT010000109.1:0-1641 GCA_049662005.1 Tepidiformaceae bacterium | reverse complement strand
TTCGCGAAGGCCTCGGCCATCCGACGAACCAGGAGCTGACAAGCGAAAGCGCCTTCCAGTTCGGCAAGTCGATGGCCTCGCAGGCAATCCTCATGCTCCTCCCGCTGCTGGGCGTGATTGCGGCCTCTGCCGTGCTCTTCAACGTGGGACAAACCGGCCTCATCCTCAGCGGCCAGGCACTCAAGCCGAAATTCAACCGTGTGAACCCGGGCGCAGGGATGAAGCGACTCGTCTCGATGGACGCCCTTGTCCGCTTGGCCAAATCGCTGTTTAAGTTCGCGACCGTCAGCCTCGTCGTTTACTTCACCCTCAAGAGCAACCTCTCCGAGATTGCGGCACTCTCCCAGTTCTCCGTCGTCGATGGTGCGCGCCACATGGTGTCGATCGGCTTCGATATCGCCTTCAAGGCAGTCGCGGTTCTCTTCCTGATGGCATTCGCCGATTTCGCCTGGCAGCGCCGCAAATTCATCAAGCAGTTGATGATGACCAAAGAAGAGCTGAAACAGGAGATGAAAGAGAGCGACGGCGACCCCCAGATTAAGGCGGCCATTCGCCGCCGCCGCCAGCAGCTAATGAACCGGATGATCGCCTCGGTGAAGACCGCCGACGTGGTCGTAACGAATCCCACCCACTTCGCCGTCGCCCTGAAGTACGACCCGCTGACGATGCAAGCGCCAATGGTCGTGGCGAAAGGCGCGGATCTTCTCGCCAAACGCATACGCGAAATCGCCATGAAGAACGGCGTGCCCGTACTCGAAGAACCACCCCTCGCCCGTGCCCTGCACAAGTCCGTTCCGATCGGGAACTACGTCCCGGCAAACCTCTTCCACGCCGTCGCCGAAGTCCTCGCCTGGGTCTACGCGCTGCGAGCGAAACAACCCTTCGCGCGTAGCCGCATGGCCAGCGCGACCAACGGAGGAACCCTGTGACCGTTCAAGCCCAGGCGCAGCCACTGACGAACTGGGGACGGATCCTCGGCCAGACCGACATCCTCCTCGCGGCCGGCATCATCACCATCGTCGGGATGATGATCATCCCCCTGCCGCCCTTCATCCTCGATATGCTCCTGACCCTGAACATCGCGGCCTCGGTCACGATTCTCCTGGTCGCCGTCTACACCCAGGAACCGCTGAAGTTCTCGGTCTTCCCGTCGTTGTTGCTGGTCACCACGCTCTTCCGCCTGGCCCTTAACGTTTCGACTTCTCGCCTCATTCTCCTCCACGGCGATGCCGGCGAAGTGGTGCACTCCTTCGGCAACTTCGTCGTTGGCGGCAACCTTGTGGTCGGCATCGTGGTCTTCATGATCCTCGTGATCATCCAGTTCGTCGTCATCACGAATGGCGCCGGACGTGTCGCCGAAGTTGCGGCACGCTTCACCCTCGATGCGATGCCCGGCAAGCAAATGGCGATCGATGCCGACCTGAACGCCGGCCTCATCGACGAGACACAGGCGCGCGAACGGCGTAAGGCTATCGGCCAGGAAGCCGACTTCTACGGCGCGATGGATGGCGCGAGCAAGTTCGTGAAGGGCGATGCCGTCGCAGGCATCGTGATTATCATCGTGAACATCGTTGGTGGGTTGAGCATCGGCGTCCTCCAGCAGGGAGTCGGCGCGGGCGAAGCGCTCAACCTCTACGCCGG
>JBATAT010000108.1:0-2120 GCA_049662005.1 Tepidiformaceae bacterium | reverse complement strand
TTCGTGATCCGGATCGAGCGGCACAGGTTCGCGCTCGAACTGGACGAGGGGCGGCAGCGTGTACGGAAACTGATCCCGGAAGTAGTCGGGGCCAACGGTGGAGTCGTGATTCCCGGCATTTGCGTAGGTGAGCCATGAAGTAGCCATTTTGAACGTTCTCCTGGTGAGATTTGCCATTGTATACAATCACGAACGGTCCACGCGGTGCTAGATGGATTTCGAAATACCTCGGGTCCGAGATATAGCGCAAGGCTTTCGTGGCGAAGGCAGGTTGGAGGGAATAAACTCCTCGGCAATGAGTGATTCGGAACAGTTGGTCATCGAGGAGCGGCGCGGCAACGTGGTCTGTCTCGCCCTCAATCGCCCGGAGCGCCACCACGCGCTCAACAATGCGCTGAGTGACGCGCTCAGTGGCGCGCTCGAACGAGCAGCAGGCGACCCCGGGGTTGCGTGCGTGATACTCACCGGCACCGGCGCGAAGGCGTTCTGTGCCGGTGGCGACATGCTGGAAATGAGCGGGGTCGAAGAATCGTCGGGAACCAAGTCTCGCGGGGCAGGCGGCCTTTTCGGCATCGTGTCACGGATGACCGTCCCGGTGATCGCGGCCGTGAACGGGTACTGTTTCGGTGGTGGCGCGCGGCTGGCGATCGGCTGCGACATTCGCATTGCCTCGACGACGGCGAGCTTCCGCCTGCCCGGCTCGGAGTACGGCCTGGTGGTAGCGGCGGCGGCGCTTCCGCGATTGGTTGGAGCGGCGCGTGCCAAAGAGCTCATTTTCACGGCGCGCAAGTTCGACGCACAGGAAGCGTTCGACTACGGGCTGGTGACGTCGCTCCACGAACCCACGGAACTTATGGATGCGGCATGGGCCATGGGCGAGACGATCGCCGGGATGTCGCGTTCGGCCGTTTCCGAAGCGAAGCGCGTGATCGATGCCGCGACGCTTTCGGATGCCGCTCGGAAGATGGAAGACGAGGCCAACCGGCAGCTTCGCGGAAGCCCTGAGCAGGTGGACCGCTTCCGCAACGCAACACGAAAAGTAACGGGGCGATAGCTCGCCTGACTTCCTTCGCCCTCGGGCGGGGGAGTTCGCAAGGCGTGGGCGGCAAGGAGTTCGACGATGGCTGGACCACTCGATGGCATCAAAGTGTTGGATTTCACGTGGGCGCTCGCAGGGCCCTACGGAGTAATGATCCTGTCGGATCTCGGGGCAGAGGTCTGGAAGATCGAGACGGCGCAACAGAACGAAACGCGACGTGGGTCGGGGCCGTACGTCCATGGCGTGAGCACCTACTTCTTCTCGGTGAACCGTGGCAAGAAAAGCGTGATGCTGGACCTGAAAACGCCTGAAGCGAAGGAGATCGTCTACCGGCTGGTCGAACAAGTGGACGTCCTCACGGAGAACTTCTCCCCGGGGACGATGGAGGACCTCGGATTCGGCTACGAAAAAATGAGCGGAATCAACCCGCGCCTCGTTTATGCCTCGACGTCCGGATTCGGACAGACAGGGCCGTACCGGAAGAGGGGCGCCGTGGACGCGATCGTCCAGGGGATGGGCGGCGTCATGAGCATGACCGGCCACGAAGGCGGCAACCCGGCGCGAGCGGGGTATTCGATCGGCGATATGGGCGCCGGAATGTATACGGCGATCGGCGTGCTTTCGGCGCTGGTCGAACGCGACCGGTCCGGGCTGGGGCAGCACGTGGATGTGGCGATGCTCGATGCACAGGTAGCCCTGATGGAGAACGCGTTGGTGCGCTACACCAGCACCGGCGAAGTCCAGGGGCCGGTGGGGCTTCGCCACCCGCTGGCCACGCCGCACCAGGCGTTCCCGGTGAAAGACGGCTGGGTGGTTGTCGCGAACGTGAAGGATCACAACTGGGACATTTTCTGCGCGACCATCGGCTGCGACGAACTGGCGACGGACGAACGGTTCGCAACGAACCCCGGCCGGACGAAGAACTACGCAATCCTCGAGCCAATACTCTTTGCCGCGTTCCGCCAGAAGACGAAGGCCGAGTGGCAGGAACTACTGAGCCCGTTCGCACTCATCGGGCCGATGAACCGGGTAGACGAAGTGGCCGCCGACCCGCAGGTTGCCGCGCGCGCGATGCTCGTCG
>JBATAT010000107.1:0-7770 GCA_049662005.1 Tepidiformaceae bacterium | reverse complement strand
GAGCGCTCCAGGATGAGGACGGACTTCCCGCCGCGGGCGAGGACGGCGCCAAGGCCGCTCCCGGCGATCCCTCCACCAACGATGATCGCGTCGAAACGTTCGGCCATGCGCGGGATGGTACGGCATTGGGCGAATCTCGTCGGGCGGCAGCGCTGCGCGATAGGCGAGGAAATCGGGTGAGAAGAGGTGGCTTCCTGGATAACGAAAGGACCAGCCCGTGGGCTGGTCCTCTGATGGAGCGATGCCGACGTTAGCGGCTACGTTCGCCTGTTCGCACCGGCGAATGCGTGGACGAATCCCGCGATGCCGAGGATGAGGAGGACGACTGCGGCGATGTAGCAGACGTCCGCGGCGAGGGCGGCCTTTTCCCCGAAAATGCTGAAGCCGTAGCTCGTGAGCAGCAATCCGCGAAGCGTTTCGCCGGTCTGGAGCGTTGAGCGCAGCGAGGTGGCCTTATCCAGTTTCGCCTGGGCTTCATCAGCGGCGGCGGTATTCCCAGCATCTTTGGCAGTCTTCACCTCGGCCGCGAGGTCGGTTCGAATGGTGCCAAGAGTGGCGTAGGTTTCGCCGGGGAACCCGGCACCCGCAGCGGAAGCGTCCATATGCTTACCGATATAGAACTTGGCGTAGCATTCGGCCTGCTTGCCGGTCTCCATGAGTTCGCCGGCGTATTCAACAAGGCACTTCGAGCCAGGCTTCCAATTTTTCTCTTCATCGGTCAGCTTATCGGCTGGCGCGAAGGTGATCTTCTGCGAACCGAGTTCATCCTTCACATAGTCGTGCGCGAAAGACGCCTGGTCGTGAAGAACAAATCCGAGGACAAGGAGGAGGAGGGCGACGACGATCCCTCCACCCGCGAACAGGATATCGAGCTGCTTCCGATTCATGCTATCTACCCCAGAGAGTGGGCGCCGCACTTGCGGCAGTGATCCAGCCGCCAGGTGGCGTCGGTATCGCCCAGTCACGGTATTGCCAGATGAGATTGCACGAATGGATCGAACGGACCGATTCGGCGGCCTCTTGGGTCCAACTTACGGATCGTTCGAGTCGCCGGGCGAATCGTGAGTAGACTGTTCAAAACGGAGGACGCCCCTGATGCGTATCGGACTAATGGTCGAAGGCCAGAACGGCCTCACCTGGGAGCGTTGGATTCACATCCTGAAGATGGCGGAGCGGCTCAAGTTCCCGACGGTCATGCGGTCGGATCATTATTTCATCGGCGAGCAGCAAGATTCGCTTGAGGCATATCTCTCCTTCGCGATCGCAGCACGCGAGACGTCGACGATCCGGTTTGGGCCGCTGGTTTCACCGGTCACCTTCCGTTCTCCGATCGATGTTGGGCGAATGGCGGCACAGATCGACCTGCTCAGCGGTGGCCGTTTCGTCATGGGGCTTGGAGCTGGCTGGAACGAAGCCGAGCACAGGGCGTACGGCATCCCGTTCCCTCCGGTGAAAGAACGATTCGACCGCCTCGACGAGGCTATCCAGGTTATCAAGGCGCTCTGGGAGCCAGGCATGAGCAATTTCGCCGGAACGCACTACCAGCTGGACGGCGTAGATTGCCTGCCGAAGCCTTCCAACGGCCGGCCGCCGATCCTGATCGGCGGTGGCGGCGAAAAGCGCACGCTCAAGCTCGTGGCCCAGTATGCCGACGAGTGGAACTGCGTGAATCTTCCACCAGAAGCCTATGCGCACAAGGTGGAGGTTCTCGAACGGCACTGTGAGGCCGTTGGGCGCGACCCGGCGACCATTGCGCGTTCGATGATGACGTTCGCCGTCATCGGGCCGGATGCAGCGTCGCTCGATCGCGGGACCGAACGGATCATGCACATGTGGGGCGCCCCCGCCGGCACCAGCCCGGCCGACTATCGCGAGACACTACGCAAGCGCGGGATGATCGTGGGCGGCAAATCCGAGGTGGTGGAGGCTTGCGCGAAGTACGCGTCAATGGGTATGCAGGAGATCCAGTTCCAGCACTTCAACTTTGCGGATGACACGGTGCCAGAGTTCCTGGCGGCCGACATCGCACCCGCGGTGGCCACGCTTTAGGTAGTCTCGAAGATATCAGTGAGACGAAGTTCGAAGCCGTCGATCGGGAATCCTGCGTCGTCGCTCGAGAGCGTTTCGCGCAGGCCGTACGTGTGGGAGTCGCTCCCACGATGCACGGTTACGGTGCGTTGTTGTGGGCGAACCACCCAGACACGCTGAGAACCGGCGGCCAGGTAATCGGCCACTTTCGTCGCGATATCGGTGTCGCGGTCGTTCCTCGAAACGACCTCGACGGCGAGGTCTGGCGAGCCCTTGAAATATCCTTCCGGGAGACCATCGCCGGGTATACGGCCAGCGGACAACCAGGCGGCGTCGGGTGCCCTGACGACGTCCGGGTTCGTGCCGAGTTGGTATCCGCCCTCTGACGTCTGCAGGCCCAGGCCATGCGCAGAGATGAAGCGTTCTAACGCTTCGCCGATCTTAAATGAACGACGACCGTGCCCTGTACTGGCAGGTGGGGCCATTGCCACTACTCCTCGGACGAGTTCCATCTGCTCACCGCTTTTCGGATCGGGGAGTGACGCGAACTCTTCGGCGGTCATCAGCTGTTGCGCGGTGGTCATGGGGGCATTGTACCAAAATCGAACCGGCCACCCGAAGCAGCCATCGGTCAGTCCAGGCCAGCTGCAAGATCGCAGGGATGTTCGAGCCCGGCCTGCCAACCGGGAGCGCGCCCGCCTTCCGGGATCTTGATTGCGGCCGCATCGATACCAACCCGGCGAAGGAGCCAGGAGATCGCGGAATCGGACGTCCACATTTCGGAGCAGCCTCGCGGCCTCCGTCCCCAGGTGAGTGGCGGAACATCTCCGGCAGCCAGGACGATGCGCTCGGCCAGCGAACAGTCCGACGAGAGCCGTGACGTCGAGAACGCCCACGCTTCGTCGGGAAGCGTTTCGGCGCGGATGCAGCGCATCTGGTAGCGAAACAGGCGGAATCGGTCGGCCCACCGGAATCCGACCGGGCCGGTCATCGCTGGCGGGGTTGGTTCGAACCCGAAGACCGGCGTCAGTTCGACCGTAAAGTTGGTCCCGGTCGCGGTGCGAACTTTGAGGGCAGAGTGGTAGAGGGATGCGCGCTTCCGCCGGTGGGCGAAGGCATCGGCCGCTTCCCAGGCAGCCAGGCTCCAGAGGCGTACCCGCGAACCGGTGCCGGCCGCGACAGGCATCCAGAGAATGTCGACAAAGCATTGTTCAGCCATGGCAACAGCGCGTCCTTTAACCCCCGAGGAGTCTCGTTCCGGCCATGTAGCCGGGTTCGAGAAGGGTTGCACCGGGCGCTACTTCGGCCAGTTTCGCGCGAATCGGTGCGACATCGGTGCCGCCTTCCGGAGTGACGGGCGGCATCCAGTTGTCGTGGTGGCCAAGGACGATAGTCTTTGGCTGGAGGAGTTCGGCAGCGATGCCGACAAAGTCGGCCAGGGAACCCTGGATGGGCTCGCCGTCGATGTTTCCACGGCCTGCGGCCGCAAGGATCGCGACATCGGGATCGAGATCTCGAAGGACACCTGTCCAGCAGCCTGAGGTGTCGTGCCAGAAGATTGAGCCCTGGGGGGTCTCAATGAGGTAGGCGAGCGGGCCGCCTGTTTGGCCGCTGCCGACAGCACCGGCTAGGTGGGCACGAAGCTCGCTCGCAGCGGTGTCACCGGTTTCGGCGCGGCGGCCAATGGTCGAGCCGAGACCGACACGTGCGGCCATCGCGGCACGTTCGTCCTCGCAGAGCCCAAGGTCGCCCGTGGCAGCATCCATCGCGGAAAGCGAGCCCGTTGTCCAGGTGCAGGAGTGCAGCGACGGCAGGACGCGCACGGTCACATCCGGCGCGAGACGGTAGCGTTCGCCGCCCTGTGAGGGAAGGAGTTGGCTCGCGGGTACTGCCTGCTCGCGCATCACCCGGCAGCTTTCGAACGAGCCGATGACCATTGCACCGGTATTCTTGGCGATGGATTCGGTGCCAGCGATGTGGTCGAAGTGGGCATGGCCGACGAGGACGAAATCAGCCCTGGTCACATCGTTCGCCGAAAGCCCGACCGCGGGCGCCGAGGGGACTCGATCCATGTAGGCATCGAGGAAAACGACGGTTTCGCCGAGGGTAAGTCGAAATGTCGCGCAGCCGAGCCAATCGAGGGTGATATCCATGGCAGCACCTCCGGGCGGGATGCTACCGGACGCAGACGCGGCTCGCACCGAAAGATTCGGGAGTTCTACCAGCCGGGTTCATGTTCGACAGCCTCGACGAGATGGAGGAGGCGGTCGAATTCGATGGGCTTGGTGATGAAGAAGTCTTCGTTGCCGCGACGCGGCCTCGGGTAGGCGCTCATGAGGGCGATGCGTGGGCGCCAGCCGCCTCGAACAGCGAGGGCTGTCGCCAGCTCCTGGCCGCTCTCATCCTCAAGGCGAACATCGGCCAGGACCAACTTCGGCTCGTAGGCGCCCACGAGGGAGACAGCATCCCTGGCGCTCGCGCAGGCGGCGCAGGAAACGCCCGCGCCCTCGAGCACCAGGCGAAGGATCCGGCGGATGGCCGGATCGGAATCGACGATCAGAACCTCGCGGTGCTCGCTGTGGACGTCATCTTCGCTGCTGGCCATGACTGCTTCCCAACCCTTCTGCACTGCCCAATTGTCAAGAAATTCGCACCGAACTGCGATACCTAACAGGCCGTTTGCCATATCAATACCGTTGCAAATCGCCAGGGGCCCGCCAAAAGGGCCGCTGAGTGGCCATTGGGTGGAGGACTGGTGAACGTGCAATTGGAACTTCATAGGAGTTAGCAAAAGGAGCGAAAAAGCCCTTTTCATGGCTGCACGGGGCGGTGAATATGCGATGAACGAGCGGGTACATCAGGGATACGGAAGGTGAACAATGAGTGCTGCAACGCCCTCTGCGATGTTGATTGAAAGCGATGAGCATGTGCGCGAGCTCATGCGGGCGAAGATCGAGGCGGCGGGCATTCCCGTGGGCTTCGAACGGGCGCACGGGATCGCGGCACAGCAGGCGATCCAGGAGCACCGGCCGCAGCTGCTGTTTGTCGCCATCGAACAGCCTATCCAGCGCGCGATGCAGGTCGTCGACTTTGCCCGGGCTCAGGCGCCGGAAGCGATGATTGTGGCCTACTCGGGAGCCTGGTCTCCAATCGTCGAACGCCGACTGATGCAATCAGGCGTGAATGACTTCCTCCACGGGAAAATTACGCGCCAGCAGATGAGGAACATCGCGGAGCGTTCACGGCGAATGGCGGCCCGCGTCGACGAGCCGAGGGAGGATTCGAAAGAAAACGGCCGGATCGTCGCCGTCGTTGGACAGAAGGGCGGCATCGGCAAGACAACGACGAGCACGAACGTCGCCGCGGCGATCGCCGCCGAGGGGAGCAAATCGGTGCTCCTGATCGACCTCGATACGCGGTTCGGCGATGTCGCGGTGATGATGGATGTGAAGGCCGACTACACGGTTTCGGAAGTCGCCCGCGATCCTGCGTACCTCGAACGCGAGACGTTCAAGTCCGTGCTCCTCCAGCACGAGTCCGGTGCTTACGTGCTCCCGGCGCCGCGCGACTACCGAAGCTGGTTGAACTGCTCGACCGAGCAACTCCAGGACACTGTCCGGTTCGCGGCAACGATGTTCGATGTGGTGGTACTCGACACGCCGGGCACCTTCAACGACGTAGTGGGCGCCGCGACGGAGATGGCGAATCGGGTGGTGGTTGTGACGAGCACGGACCTCACGAGCCTGAAGAACACCTCGCTGCTCATCGAACACCTCGAGCTGAAAGGGCGGACGCCCAACGAAGTGGTGGTGACGCTGATCCATGGTCACGAGGTCTCCGGGGGAGCATCCCGGGCCGATGTCGAGTTTGCGATCAGTCATCCTGTCGACCATGAAGTGCCGTTCGACCGGAACGTGCGGAAGGCATCTCAACTCGGCGTCCCCGTCGTTCAGCATTACCCGAGGACGGCAGCATCGGTCGCCTTCGGGCAACTCGCCGGCGAGCTGGCGGGCTTCGCCTACCAGCAAGCAGAAGCTCCGGATCCCGTTCGGGGACGCTTCTTCAGCATCTTCGGGTCGCGCAAGACGACCTCCACGCCAAAGCGCAAAGACGTGGCCGTTTAACGCGCCGACGTACGTTGTTTACCTCTCCAGTGAGGCCCTCGGGATTGAGCTCCGAGGGCCTTATTGGTGTTCGCGCGTGACCGACAGGCAAAAGTGTGTGCCTTGCCCTTAGGCTTCTATCGGGCACCCTGAACCAATGCGAGGGGTCGTTCGTTTCCGAAGCTCGATGGTGTTGTTTGGGCTCGTTCTCAGCGCCGCATCGATGCTCGCTGCGGCCTGTGGAAGTGCCGATGCCGGTTCGAACGGGGGCGTGACGGCTCGAGTTGTCACCCAGGTAGTGACGAACGCGACACCGACGCGCAGCCCCGAGGAATCACCCACACCGATCGTCCCGCCGGAACTGGTGCTTTCAACCTATGAGGTTCACCAGGCGGGAGCGGTGCTGGTCTCAGTGACCGGCGACATCACCGGGGGGACGGCGAACTTCCTGGGTCGCAACTTCACGTTAGCGCAGGGCAAACAGAGCATGTTCGCCTTCGTCGCAGTCGATACCGACGATCCCGTGGGTGATCAGCCGCTTCGCGTCGACGTAACGCTCGCAAACTCTTCGAAAGCGACGCTCCAGGACACAATCACGGTGCTGGCGACAGACTGGACCGTCGATGCGCTCGAATTTACCGATGAGCAAACGGAGACCCTGCTCGATCCGAAAGTCACGGCGGATGAACTGGCGATGCTGAAGAGCCTGTATTCGGGGATCACGCCAGAGAAACTCTGGGAGGGGATCTGGCAACTTCCAGTCCAGGGCACGATCACCGCTCGCTATGGCGAGCAGCGTTCGATCAACGGGAGTGCGCCTTCGGGCCACCACACCGGCACCGATCTCGGCGCCGACATGGGAACGCCGGTGCTAGCGACGAACGCGGGGAGGGTGGTCCTCGCCCGCCAACTCAAAGTACGGGGCAACATGATCGTGATCGACCACGGAGGGGGCCTCTTCTCCGGGTACTGCCACCTTAGCGCGTTCAACGTGACCGAGGGTGAGCTGGTGACTGCCGGCCAACAGATCGCGGAGGTCGGCTCGACGGGCCTCTCGACTGGCGCGCACCTGCACTGGGAGATGGCCTCCCAGGGGATACTGCTCGATGCGCTCCGATTCACGGACGGCACGAACGGGTTCTGAGGCGGGAGGAGCGGCAGCTACGGCCGCCGGCGTTCGCCGTAATCTTCGAACGGACCATCGCGGCGGCGGATGGTTTCGCGGAAGCCGAACTCGCCGAAATTTTCGCGCCAGCGAAGCGCCTCCTCCGTGTGACGAGTGACGCCATCGAAAAAGGTGCCGAGCATCTGGGTGGTGCGCAGGCCCATGTTTTCGAATGCCTGGTTGATGAGCATTTTGTTCAGGGCCAACTGGTTCGCCGGGATGTTCGCGAAGCGCTTTGCGTAGGCCTCAGTCGCCTCCGAGAGCTGGTCCTTCGGGAAAACCTTCGAGACGAGCCCGATGCGATGGGCCGTGGCGGCGTCGATCTGGTCGCCGGAGAGCAGGAATTCCTTGGCGTGTTCGAGGCCAACACGGTAGACCCACATCATGGTGGTGGGGGTGCCGTACACACGTGAGGGCGGGTAGCCGATGATCGCGTCTTCGGCCATGAAGATGAGGTCGGCACAGAGGATGAGG
>JBATAT010000106.1:0-1949 GCA_049662005.1 Tepidiformaceae bacterium | reverse complement strand
ATGGATCAGCGTTGGTCGGCTCCATCCCGCAATCGGACGTTTTCGAGAAACGATTCACCGCCCCACCAGCAAGGCGCGACTGACAAGGAGCGCTGGGATGCTGAAGCCCCACCGGTGGCCGATGGATCAGCGTGTCGACTCCATCCCGCAAGGGGCGTTCGTCGTTCGCCGGCATTGTAGCGCTCCTTGTCCGTCGCGCGCGGTGGGTACGAATCGGTCTGCGCCGCCGCCATCGCCGACCAGCATGGAACGCTCTGGCTCTCGGCAGCCTCGCCGAGTGCCCTGCCCCACTCGTCGCATCGCCGACGCCACCTCGGCCCCTATCCCAGCTCCACCAGCACGTCGCCTTCGCGCGCCGTGTCCCGCTCGCTCACGTTCACCGATTTCACGGTCGCATCCGTCGGAGCCGTGATCCGGTGCTCCATCTTCATCGCTTCGAGGACCAGCAGGAGCTGTCCAGCGACCACCGCATCGCCTTCGGCCACCCGCACAGCGGCGATCGTCCCGGAAAGCGGCGCCGTGATGGCGGTCGCGCCTTCCGCCACCGCGCGCACGTGACGCGGCAATGGCGGCGGTGCTACGAGGTAGATGTCGCCATTCAGGTAGGCAGTGGGATGCCCGCGCGTCACCTCTATCGACGGTTCGAGCGACCAACCGGCGCCACTGACCACGAGCACGCCCTCGCGCCGGCCCGCGCGGAAGCTTACCTGTTCCCGCCCTGGACCCACCCAGGCGTTCCCAATCTTCGTCCCGCCAGCGCCTGCTTCGAGAGCAATCTCCACCTGCCTGGTTTCGATGCCGTCATCGAGCCACAGCGAAACTGTTCCGGCGCCAATCCATTGAGCAGGGCCATTTGCTTCAGCCACTACGAAGCCACACGCGGCTGCCGCCCACTCGTTCGCGGCGCGGCTCCCCGACTCCAGGAGTTCCGGCAGATTGCGTTCCAGCCAGTCGATGGTCGCGCGACCGGCTCCGAATTCGGTGCTGCGGGCAATCGCTTTCAGCAGCCCCAGGTTCGTGCGAATTCCGAACACGTCATCCGCGCCGATGACCCACGCACTTGCGACCGCTTCTTCTCGCGTCGGCTGGTGGAAGATGCGCTTCCCAATGAGCGAGTCGTACTGGCCTGGGACGACGTCTCCCTCAGCGAATCCAGCGTCGTAGCGGGTGGCGTCTTCGCCCCAGAGCACCTCGATCCGGCCCGAACTCGGTTTGAAGCCATCCCAGGGGTCCTCCGCATTGACCCGGAATTCGATTGCATGCCCTTCGAACTGCACTTCCTCCTGCCTGAGAGGGAGCGGCTCACCCGCCGCCACCCGCAACTGCAGTTCGACCAAATCCAGCCCGGTCACCATCTCCGTCACGGGATGCTCTACCTGGAGGCGCGGGTTCACTTCGAGGAAGTAGGCCCGCGGGTCGGCAGTCGCCGTCTCTGGCGTGACCAGGAACTCGAACGTCCCGGCGTTCACGTAGCCGATGGCCCGCGCGAGCTTGAGCGCGTGGCCCGTGAGTTGTTCGCGTAGCGCATCGTCGACGACCGGGCTCGGCGTTTCTTCGATCAGCTTCTGGTGGCGTCGCTGCACCGAACAGTCGCGCTCGCCCAGGTGGATGACGTTGCCGTGCGTGTCGGCAAGCACCTGAACCTCGACGTGGTGAGCATTGGTCACGAGCTTCTCCAGCAGCAGACCGCCATCTCCGAAGGCGGCCAGCGCCTCCCGCCGCGCACTCTCGATGGCTTCGGGCAGCTGCTCGGCGATGAAGACCTCGCGCATACCGCGACCGCCGCCGCCGCCCCGCGCTTTCAGCATCACCGGAAACCCGATCCGTGCCGCCTCGCGAACCAGCGTTGCGTCATCGTCAGCGCCGTCCCAGCCCGGTACGACGGGCACGCCGTTTTCCACTGCGAGTTGCCGCGCCGCAGCTTTGTCGCCCATCCCCCGAAGCACCTC
>JBATAT010000105.1:0-2975 GCA_049662005.1 Tepidiformaceae bacterium | reverse complement strand
AAGCCCCGCCTCGTCGTGCTCGACTCGCACGGCATCCTCTACCGTGCCTTCTTCGCTTTTGCGCACTCCGATAACCCCCTAATGACGTCGAAGGGCGAACTCACCTTCGCGACCCACGGCTATGCCGAAACCCTCATCCGCGTGCTCGATCTGCTGAAGCCGACGCACATCTGCGCCGCCTGGGATGCTCACGGCCCGACCTTCCGGCACGAGGCCAGCGCTGAATACAAGGCAACTCGCCGCGAAACACCCCCCGAGTTGATCGTGCAGATGAAGCGAGTACGCGAGATGCTGGACGCCTTCGGCATTCCCATTTTCGAAATGCCCGGCTTCGAAGCCGATGACGTCGCGGGCACCATCTCGAAAATGGTCGCCGCCACAGGCATCGAGACCTACATCGCTACGCTCGATACGGACCTCGTCCAACTCATTGGCCCCAAGGTCAACCTCTTCATGTTCCGGCCTTACCAGCGCGACACCGTCGATTACAACGAGGCTCGTGCTGCCGAACGCTATGGCTTTAGTCCGATTCACATGATCGATTACAAGGCACTCAAAGGCGACACGAGCGACAACATCGAAGGCATCAAAGGCATCGGCGAAAAGACCGCCACCGAGCTCATTCGCCAGTTCGGCGGCGTGCCCCAGATCTACGAGAACATCGAGTTGACCAAGGGCGCGGTGAAAAAGAAGCTCATCGAAGGCCGCGAAATCGCCTTCCGGAACCTCGATCTCGTCACCATCCACACTGACTTGCCAATCGATTTCGATATCGATCGTTGTCGCGTGAAGGACTTCGATCGCGACAAGGTCATGGCGCTCTTTCGCGAACTCGAATTCCGCATGCTCGCTCAGCGCCTCGATGAAGTGATGGGCTCGAAGCCTGCCCAGGAACTGCTCGACGCCGAAACCGACTACACAATTGTCGGGACCGAGGAGAAGCTTGCCGCCCTGGCCGACACCCTCAAGGGGGCAGGCTCGTTCGGCGTGGCTGCCGTCTCGTCGACCGGCGATACCGCTCACCCGATGCTCCTCGGCCTGTCCTTCGCGACCGAGCCTGGCAAGGCCTGGTATGTGCCGGTGGGCCATGCCCCGCGCATCGATGAGCCCATGGAGCAGGTCTCCATGGCCAGCCTGCGCGGCGTGCTTGGCCCAATCCTTGCCGAAGAGTCGATAAAGAAGACCGCCTACAACACCAAATACCTCCTCCACCAACTTGAAGCCAACGGCATGGCCCTGGCCGGCTACGAATTCGACGTCTCCATCGGCGCCTTCCTCCTCGGCGAAACCTCATCCTCGCTCGAAGTACTCGTCAACGAGCGCCTCGGCGTCGAACTCGTAACGGTGGCCTCCCTCATCGGCAGTGGGCGCAAGGCCATCGTCCTCGCACAGGCCGAACCCGAGCAGGTGGCCCTCCACGCCTGCCAGCAAGCCGAGATGCTGCTCCGCGTCCGCCCGCAGATCGAATCACAGTTGAACGAACGCGGTCAGTGGCCGCTCTTCGCCGACATGGAAATGCCCCTCATGCCCGTGCTCTACCGCATGGAACGCGTCGGGATCAGCGTCGATGTCGGCGTGCTGCGGGACATCTCACGCCAGCTCACCGCTGACGCCGAGAAGGCCGAGCGTGAGATCTACGCTATCGTCGGCCACGAATTCAACATCGGCAGCCCAAAGCAGTTGAGCGACATCCTCTTCAACGAACTCGGGCTTCCCAAGACGCGAAAGACGACCCAGGGCTACAGCACCGACCAGCGTTCGCTCGAAAACCTTCGTTCCGTCGCGCCAATCATCGACCAGATCTTCAGCTACCGGGAACTCACCAAGCTGAAATCCACCTACACCGATGCCCTCCCCGGAACAGTCGCAGCCGATGGCCGAATCCACACCGACTTCCAGCAAACGGTCGCCGCAACCGGCCGCCTCAGCAGCACCAACCCAAACCTCCAGAACATCCCCGTCCGGACCGATACAGGCCGCGACATTCGCCGCGCGTTCGTCGCCTCACACTTTGATGACCCGTGGTTCGTTGCCGGGGACTATTCGCAGATCGAACTGCGCGTGCTCGCCCACGTCACGAAGGACGAAGGTCTCGTTTCTGCCTTCCTCGCAGACCAGGACATCCACCGCGCGACCGCCGCGACCGTCTACGGAGTCCAGCCCGACGAGGTCACCCGCCAGATGCGTGACACCGCCAAGATGGTGAACTTCGGAATCGCCTACGGCATGGGCGAATTCGGCCTCGCCAGCCGAACGGGCATGTCGCGCGAAGAAGCTGAGGCGTTCATCACCACGTATTACCGGAACTTCCCCGGCATCGCCCTCTGGCAGCAGGTCACGCTCGCCTCGACACGCGAAAAAGGCTACGCCGAGACGCTCTTCGGCCGCCGCCGTTACCTCCCGGCTATTCGCAGCACGAACTTCCAGGTGCGCTCGGCCGCCGAACGGGAGGGCATCAATATGCCCATCCAGGGCACGGCCGCCGACATCATCAAGCTCGCCATGATCCGCGTCGACGAAGAGATCCGCGAACGCGAACTGAAGAGCCGGATGATCCTCCAGGTCCACGACGAACTGATCTTCGAGTGCCCGGCCGACGAGGTCGAAGCGATTCGCGAACTCGCCACCCGGCTCATGCCCGCCAGCCTCGAAATGAACGTCCCCCTAAAGGTGGACTTGAAGCAGGGCAAAAACTGGGGCGGGATGGCGTAGCTCGCCGCTTCGGAATGGCGGTCGACTTCTACGTCCACCTGCCCCGTCCTTACCCCGCCAGCCATGGCGGGGCGCAAGGTCAACCAGCCCCAAGCCACCACCCGCCCCCAGATCCGTACCCTGCCAGCCATGGCGGGGCGTAAGGTCGACCAGCGGCCAACTCCCACACCGCCCCCGTCCGTACCCCGCCAGCCATGGCGGGGCGCGCCGTCGACCAACACGGAACCATCGCCGTCCCAGCCCCAAGCCACCACCCGCTCCCC
>JBATAT010000104.1:0-3978 GCA_049662005.1 Tepidiformaceae bacterium | reverse complement strand
TCGGTCGCAGCGGGCGCCGATTCCAACGGCGTCACGATCTTCGGCACGAAGGCGACGATTCGCTGGAAGATGGGTGACGCGGCCGTCATCCAGCTCCACGGTGGCGAGGCCCGGACGATTGAACCCGATCCCGGCACCGCTCGTGGCTGGAAAGTCGAAGACGACTTCGTCGCCTCCATCCGCGACGGAGCGCCGGTGCGCTTGACGAGTTTCGCCGACGGCGTTCGCTACATGCAGGTCATCGATGCCGCCCACGATAGCTACACCAGCGGGCGTGTCGTACCAATCAAGAGCTGACCGTCCCTGGGAAAACGGCGAGGGACGTGCAGGGCGGCTGGCGGCATGCCATGCCGCATTTCGACCCCTTGCGCGGCTGCCCCACCGCGCGCGATGCTTTCTTGATGACGGCAGATTCGCGTGTTGTACGGCACAGTTCGGAATTTGGCGACTGGGAAGCGGTCCACCGCGCCCCGCACGCGAGCCTCGCCCCGTACGTCCGGCGAATGAGCGGCTGGTGGGAACGCACGACCTTCACTCGCCGCCGCGAAGTCCCTTTCGTTGGCGCCGTCCTCATCATCAATATCAACAACCGTCTCAGGGTCAGCGAGCCCACCGCGCCGGAGCGAATGACCTCTTTCCATGCGTTTTTCGGCGGCCTCACCACGTCGTACGTTGTGACCGAGAGCTCGGGTTATGGAGGCGGCATCCAGGTTGATTTCACGCCGCTCGGCGCATACCTGTTCACCGGAGTCCCCGCGCACGAGTTCGCCGATCGGGTGATTGAATACGAAGACTTCGGAGGCATCGAAGCTCGTATCCTGACCGATCAGCTCGAATCCACCCCGAACTGGGAAGAGCGCTTCGAACTCGTGGAGGCCGCTATCCTGGCGCGGATGGCGCGAGCGCCGCGTGCCTCGGAAGGCGTCGCCTGGGCAGCCGCCCGCCTCGAAGCCGAACACGGCCTCGTATCCATCTCCGAACTCACGCGCGAGCTCGGATGGAGCCCGCGCCAGCTTATCGACGGATTTCGCCGCGAGGTTGGCCTCGCGCCGAAGCAGGTCGCGCGGATCCACCGGTTCGATCGGGCGGTAAAAATGCTCACGCCGGGCACTTCACCGTGTTTCGCCGACATTGCGGCGGCGTGCGGGTACTACGATCAGGCGCACTTCGCTCGCGAGTTCCGGGAATTCGCGGGCTGCACGCCCACCCAGCACTACGAACGGCTCGTGCCGGAGAGTGGCGGCGTGCTTGATGATGTTCCCGGCCAGCCGTAGCGGAAATTTCGTACAAGACCGCCGTTACCGCTTCCGGGTAACCTGCCGCCTGAACGCTTACAAACGGGAGCCCGCCGCATGAATACGACCGTGACTGCCTACCTTTGCTGCGATGGCGCAGGCAAGGCCATCGATTTCTACAAAGCTGCCTTTGGCGCCGAAGAAATAGCACGCTATCCGGAGCCTGATGGCCGGCTCGGCCACGCTGAGTTCAGGATCGGCGAAACGATCCTTTTCATTTCCGATGAGTTCCCGGAATTCAACGCGAAGAGCCCACACTCGCTTGGTGGTTCGGCCGTTGCCCTTGTGATCCGGGTGCCCGACGCGGACGCTGCGTTTGCAAAGGCGGTCTCGGCGGGCGCCACCATCGACCGTCCGGTCGTCGATACGCCACCCGTGCGCGGCGGCTGGTTGCGCGACCCCTGGGGGCATCGTTGGTCGGTGGTGACGACCGCGACCTCGTCATGACTACCCCGACGAACGGTCACCTCGTCCATTTCACTCTCCATGTCCCTGACCTCGATCGCGGCCGCCGGTTCTACAGTTCACTCCTGCGCTGGGAACTTGATGAGGGCGACCATCCGATCGCGACGAACCTGCAACTCTCCGGTGGCCTGGCACAGGGATCGGATCCGCTGACGTGTTACTTCTGGTCGAACGACGTCGAGGCTACCGTAGCGCGCGTCCGTGAATTGGGCGGCGCCAGCGATGGCGCCGCGACCGGGCCGTCAGGCGAGTGGGCACTGTGCCGTGATCCGCAGGGTGGACAATTCAGCGTCAGCTGGCTCCGGCCGGATCTCCGCCCGACTTCCCTTGAACCCTCCCTGGCGGCAGGGGAACTCGGCTACTGGGTAATTCCCGCGGCGGATATGGCTGGCGCACGAGAGTTCTATGGGCATGTCTTCGGCTGGGAATTCGCTCCGGGTGAGCAATACGCACACGTCACCAACGTCGCCACTCCGGGCGGAATTGCAATGATGGAAGGGGACGCTCCCAAGGCCTGGTTTCGCGTGTTGAACATGGAGGAATCACTCGCGGCCGTTGCAACGCTGGGGGGAATTGCCGGCGAAGTCAGCTCCAGCGACTCTGGTTTGAGCGCCAGTTGCCGCGACGACCAGGGTGTCTCTTTCGAATTGTGGCAACCTGCCGCTGGGTTACCGGTTTGACTCAGACCGTCATCGAACGGCTGCGCGAACTGTGCATGGGTTTCCCCGAGGCGACTGAAGAGCCGTTCGGGGGTCACACCCGGCCGACCTGGCGCGTGAACAAGAAGATCTTCGCGATGGTGGAAGAAGAACGCGAAGCAGTCTGGTTCAAGGCTCCACCCGGCGCCCAGGCGATCCTGGTCGATGCCGATTCGGAGCGGTTCTTCGTTCCGCCCTATGTGGGGCACCGCGGCTGGGTGGGGATTCGAACTGATGCCGATGTCCTCGACTGGGAGGAGCTGCGCGGGCTGATCGCCGAGAGTTATAGGATGACTGCCCCAAAGCGGCTGCTGCGAAAGTAAGGCCCGGCTACTTCAGCGTTTCCAGTTCGGTCACCATCGTATCGAGCAGCGCAACCTTGCCCGCTGCATCGAGCCCGAGCGCTTTCGACCATTCGTCGCAGGTTGGTGCGAACTTCGAAAGGTCGGCGTTCGGGTACGTGGGGTTCACGGTACCGATGCGGACGCCGCTGCAGAGGCGGGTCACGGGATCCTGGAGCAACGTAACGCCGCAATCGCCCTTGCCATCCACCTGCCCCTGGTAGCAATCGCGGATCTTGGTTATCTCTTCGCTGAACGAAGCGGCCATAGCCTGCGTTTCTGAGGCGTCGGTGCCCTGCTTCCCGCCGTTGTCATCATCCCCGGAAGCACTGCTACCGCCGCCGCAGGCGATCAGGAATGCGGAGAGGAGGGCAGTGGAAACTAACAGCGCTTTTGTCATTCCGGGGAGTGTAGGCATCCATTCGCCGCGTGCAACCGTTAGTGTTTCTCGGTCGAACTACTTGTACGCCGTACAATGCGCGAATTCGAACCATGGAGCGTCCATGACCCGCCAGACCCTTCGTAACCCCGGTGATCTCTCCGAAGCCGAACGGAAAGAGTACGACAGCCTCACGCGATCTCGCCCGGCGCATCCGGATGGTTCGCTCGGTGGGCCGTTCGATCCGTGGCTGCTCAACCCGGAACTTTCGCATCGTCTTCGTGGCCTCGGCGGCATGCTCTGGGAACGAACCTCGGTCGACCGCGGCCTGGTCGAACTCGCGATTTCGGTCTGTGGCCGATTCTGGGAGGCGAACGTGGAGTGGGCGGCCCATGCGCCCCGGGCAGTCGAGTATGGTGTGCCCCAATCTGTGATGGACGATGTGTACGCCGGGCGGCGCCCTGCTGGCACAGCCGAGCAGGTGCTTATCTACGATGTCTGCATGACGATGCAGAACGACCACCGCTTACCGCTGGAGCTGTATCAGCGGGCCGTCGCCGCCTTCGGTGAGCGCGGCCTGATGGAACTCATGGCAGTCATCGGCTACTACACACTCGTTTCGATGACGTTGAACGCCTTCGAAGTAGAAGTCGCCCCGGGCGTGAAACCGCCATTCGTTCGCCAGCCATAAGCCTCGCGCGAGTCGACAATCGGGCGGCGAAAATCGACAATAACCGTTCACCTCACGTGGAGAATCCTCCGATGCCCGAACTTGGACGCTTGATGACCGCGATGGTCAC
>JBATAT010000103.1:0-1964 GCA_049662005.1 Tepidiformaceae bacterium | reverse complement strand
GCATGCGCGCCGAAGTCTCGGCCGATGCAGCCGGCCAGTTGGCCTAAGCACCAGCGGATAAAGCCGAACTGGAGATTGCTGCCAGTGCCCGGCCAGGGGGCACCGTGGCCTCACCACCGCCGATTAGGTCGCCGTTCCAACCCCACCGCACGCGCTATGCTGCGTTCCGATGAATTCCGCTCCGACGCGTCCATTGCGCTTCCTTGCCCTCGGCGATTCGTACACCATCGGCGAAGGCGTGGCGCCAGGTGAACGCTGGCCGGAGCAACTTGTCGAACTCTTGCGAGCCGATGGGTCCGCGGGACTTGAGGGCCCGACAGTCATCGCCCGTACCGGTTGGACAACAGATGAACTGGCACACGCCATCGACGAATCCTCCGTGCGGGGGCCATTCGACCTGGTCTCCCTCCTCATCGGGGTGAACAACCAGTACCGGGGCCGCCCGCTTGACGAATTTCGGCCTCAGTTCCGAGCGCTGCTTGATCGTTCGGTTTCGTTCGCAGGCGGCCTGGCTGCACGCGTGGTCGTGGCTTCTATCCCCGACTGGGGCGTTACCCCCTTCGCGTGGAACCGGGGCAGGGTGCAAATCGGCCTGGAGATCGACGCCTTCAATGTTGTCGTCCGGGAGGAAGCAGCCCTTGGTGGAGCCGCGTTCGTCGATGTCACCACGGTTTCCCGAACCGCCGCATCGAACCCAGAGAGTGTTGGTGCCGACGGACTGCACCCTTCCGCACGGCTGTATCGTCAGTGGGCGGAGCTAGTCCTGCCGGTGGCGGCGGCGATACTGGCCTAACGCGAGCCGCATTCTCGTACGGAGCACCAAACGTGCGTGGTTCGCGTTGGGTACCGGGATTTCATGCTGAATTGGTGACACCAAATGCGGCAGAAGTACACCGCTACAAAGCATGTGCGACTCTCGAAGTACGCCATTGTTGCTCGCAATTGTGAAGCTTTGCACGAACATTTTATCTGGACTTCGACCGCGGATTTTGCTATACTTGTATAGTCGAGTCCAGTGAGTGGCTGGAGCGGGGAACCCAGGATCTGGGGTGAATCGCGCGATTGCCGCGCGTAGGCGACTTCCGACGCCGAACCCGTCAGCTAACCTCGTAGACGCTATCGGGAGACCGGCTGAACCGGTCTCGAAACGCGGTGCATGTGATGCACCAGGAGAGAAGGTTCGATGACGAGGCTCGCAATCCACGTCCGATATCAGACTGGCGGAACGGTGGCGGCGCGAAATCGCCCGTGGCAACCGGTTCGCGGCCACCTGGCACAGCAAGAAATCCCGATCGTCCTTCTCCACTAGCCCAGATTCGCTCAGCGATTCACCAGCAATGTTCTGGTTGCGCCCGGCATTTGCCGGGCAATCGCGCGATTGCCCGGGATCCGGGCGGATAGGAAGAAGCTCAAATGACTCAATCTGCTATTGGCGCCGGCCGTTGCATCCACCACTGGATGCTTGGAAATCCTCGAAGTGGCCTCGTTGAAGCTTCGTGCAAGAAGTGCGGAAAGAGCCGCACCTACAACGAAGACGTGACTGGCAAGACGTGGGCACGCCGCACGACCCGCGTGCAAGGCGGAACGGCAGCAAAGGCCGCCCGGGCCGGCTAAAGCCGGCCTCCAGCCACCGGCCGAACCTGTTGGGGTGGTGCAACTCGCCCGGGTGTGGGACGGTAATTAGAGCATAGAGACATCACGCTCCAGGAATGAGAGGAAGCTTGTGTGACCGAGACTTCGACTCGTTCGGCTCAGAAACAACGCGACGGAACAGCGAAGGCGAAGCGCGTGCATCCAGAAATGGCCCAGCCATCGCGCGTAATCATCGGGTCACTGCGGCCCGAGGCCGATGGCGGGCGGTTTCCGGCGAAACGATGCCTGGGCGATTCGGTGAAGGTTTCCGCCCAGATTGTGGCCGATGGCCATGATGTCCTCGCTGGTTGCCTGAAATACCGCAAGGTGGG
>JBATAT010000102.1:0-1948 GCA_049662005.1 Tepidiformaceae bacterium | reverse complement strand
TACACGATCTTTCGCTACGGCAACGCCTTCGGCCCCCGCCAGGACCCGCACGGCGAAGCCGGCGTCATCGCCATCTTCACGGGCCTCATGCTCGCGGGGCAGCCCTGCACCATCGATGGCGACGGCCAACAGAAGAAGGACTACCTCTACGTGGGCGATATCGCACGCGCCAATGTACTCGCGCTCACGGGCGGCAGCGGTCTGGTCGCGAACGTTGGCACGGGCGAAGGTGTCACGGTGAATCACATCTTCAGGACCCTGAGCGAGGCCACCGCGAACACGATCGAGGCACAGTACGGCCCGCCGCGTCCGGGCGACGTGCGCAACTTCTGGCTCGACTATTCGACGATTGAGCGCGAACTCGGCTGGAGTCCGGGCGTGAGCTTCGAAGAGGGCGTCCGGCTGACGGTCGAATCCCTGCGTTAGCGAACTATCCTACTTACGGTTGAACCTGCTCCCGGCGGCGTCGACGCCTTCGGTCATGATGCATTCGACGGCATCGGCGGCCTGCTCGACTGCCTCGTCCAAGACGCGCTTGTCTTCGCCGGAGGGTACGCCGAGAACCCACGGCGAGACGAATTCGGGATCCCAGGTCGGTTCGCCGTTGATGTGGGGGCGTCCAATGCCGATGCGAATACGGGTGAA
Source organism: Tepidiformaceae bacterium (assembly GCA_049662005.1). Taxonomy (GTDB): domain Bacteria; phylum Chloroflexota; class Dehalococcoidia; order Tepidiformales; family Tepidiformaceae; genus Amarobacter. Next base: position 1,303 of record JBATAT010000102.1, on the reverse strand, counting down.
CTCCAAACTCGCGGCCTGGCCGATGCTCTTGAGTCCATTGTGGCCGCCGTGACCACCCCCTGCGCGCACGCGAAGCGCGCCCGCGTTCAGATCCAGGTCGTCGTAGAGGACGATCGTGTGCTGGATATCGCAGCCGGTCCATTGCAGCGCCTGGGCGACCGCCTTGCCGCTGAGGTTCATGAAGGTCTTCGGTTTCACGAGCGCGACCTTCGCACCGTGGAGTTCACCGACACCGATATGCATCAGGCTGCCGGTGGCCTTCGGCTGAGTCTTGGCACGTTTCGCCAGGGTGTTGACCACCCAGAAGCCGACATTGTGGCGGGTGCGCGCGTACTGCTCCCCGGGGTTGCCAAGCCCGACGATGAGCCAATCGGCGGCGAACCTGGGGCCGCCGCTCCCGAAGAGCTTCCTGAATGCCATCACCCGATAGTGGCAGAGCGCGGCCATCCCGGAAACCGTGCGGAGCATTCGGCTGCGGCGCCGCGAGAGCGCCGTGTGAACGGCTTCGCGGTCGGCTACTATCACGCTCATGGTGGACGTGCTGTTCGGCAGCGGCCACACAAGACTGCTGCTGGGAGATAGAAGCCGTGGCGACTCGTGAACAGGTCGATGAACTAAAGCAGAAGATGGCGACTCAGCGGGCAGAACTCCTGGCAGCGGCGCGAAGCCTTTCGCCGGAAGATGCGCTGCGGGTGCCGAAGGATGCGGAGGGCGAAGAGCAATGGACCGCACTCGAGCAATTGGCCCACCTGTGGGAGATGGAGCGTTCGTACGATGCCTGGGTGCTCCGCGCGCTCCATGAAGACAACCCGGAGCTCGCCGGGACCATGCAAACGCCGGTGGCGATCCCGATCGAAGCGGCGAACGGTCATACCATCGCCGAGATGGTCGAGTGCCTGGAGCGGGAGCGGACGTACACGCTCGGGATGATCGACGCGATCCGGCTCGACGACTTCGAGCGTACGGCAGTGAGCCCGGTCTTCGGGCAGCTCACGGTGATGCAGTGGTTGCGTTCGTTCTATCGTCACGATCGGCAGCATGGCGCCCAGATCCAGGGCCGGAAGAGCGACTACCAGCCGAACTTCAAGGGCGCTGAGCCGAACCAGCGGAAGGCCCGGATCGAGCTGGTCGAGCGCCGCCGAAGGTAGCCTCGCGGCGGCCACACGCGCGGTGGGGGTTTGACTGAGGCCCAACCCGCGGTGGTATTGTTCTTGCTAACGTTTCCGTAAGAGTTAGTGTTGCGGTGCAGCGCCGCTCCCGAGCAGCTGGAGTACATCTAGATTCAATCGCGAGAACCTTCGGC
>JBATAT010000101.1:0-8802 GCA_049662005.1 Tepidiformaceae bacterium | reverse complement strand
CAACACGAGTGGCCGCCGCGCCGCCCTCGATCGGTTCGGCAAGGGCCGCCCCCTTCGCGAAGTCGACGAACGCCTTCGCGCGCTCCTCCCCTGAACTCATCGCTGAACACTGGCTGTTGGGCCTTTTGGCTCTCGTTGGCTGGCGGACGCGCGCTGCTACGGGAAATCGCTGCCGGGAACGCTTTCGGGATCGTGCACCAGTTCGCCCCAACGCCGGGCGATCACGTCGAGCGGCGAAGGTGGTGGAGTCCACGGGATTCCCCGCACGACGATGCCCCGGTTTGGCGCATGCACGACGAGGCCCTCGCTCTCCAGTCTTCGAAATGCCTCGCGCACCGGTGTCTGGCTTACGCCGAGGCGCGTCGCGACCTCTTCCTGGCGGAGGTGCTCACCCTCCCGGATATTTCCGGACATGATCGAGGACTGCAGAGCCTCGTACACGAGGTCGGCTTTGGTCCGAACTGGCCGGGAGGTTGCCATCACCCCAAGGATACGCTTCTCGAGGTTGAGCGATACGCGGCCCGAAAATCACGTAGAATCTCCCCATGCCTTACGTCATCACCGAACCATGCATCGATGTGAAAGACGGCACCTGCGTGGATGTCTGCCCCGTCGATTGCATCAAGACCACTCCAGATTCGCCGATGTTCTACATCGACCCCGATTCCTGCATCGATTGCAACGCCTGCCGCCATGTCTGCCCGGTCGATGCGATCTACTCGACCTATGAGATTCCTGCGGGCCAGGAAGCCTACGAGCAGATCAACGCCGACTTCTTCCGCAAGGCCTGAGTTTTCGCCACAGGTTGTGTACGATTCGGACCATGGAAATGGAATTCGATACGGTCTACAACCGGCGCGGAACGACCAGCGCCAAGTGGGCACGCTTCCCCGAAGATGTGCTGCCAATGCCCGTCGCCGACATGGATTTTCGCGCGCCCGAACCGGTTCGGCGCGCGCTCGCCGAATACGTCGATGGCGGCTTTTACGGCTACAGCCGCGCCTTCGATGAATTCCTCGACGTGTTCCAGGCTCGCCTCCGCCAGCGCTACGGCTGGGAAGTGCCTACCGAAGCGATCGCCGCCATCCCCGGCGTTATCAACGGCTTCAACGTTGGGCTTCGGGCCGTCACCGCACCGGGCCAGAGCATGGTTGTTCAGCTCCCTTCCTACGGCCCGATTCTGAACTCCTACACACATCACGGCCTCGTTCGCCACGATGCATACCTCGTCCAGGACGACGCCGGCCGTTACGAAATCGATTGGGCCAGCTTCGAAGCGGCCTTCGACGAAACTACGCGCGCCTTCGTCCTCTGTAACCCGCATAACCCCGTTGGCCGGGTGTTCACCCCGGATGAACTCCGCCGCATGGCGGAGATCACTATCGCTAATGGCGCCTGGATCATTTCCGACGAGATCCACTGCGAACTCCTCCTCGGCGACAGCGTCCACACGCCCATCGCCAGCCTCTCTCCCGAAATTGAAGCGCACACCATCACCCTCATGGCCCCGAGCAAGACGTTTAACCTTGCCGGCCTCAAGGCAGCCGTCGCAATCATTCCGAACGCCGATCTGCGCAAGAAGTTCGATGACGCGAAGGCTGGCCTCGTTGGTTCGGTGAACGTCGTCGGCAGTATCGCCATGCTCACTGCCTACCGGGATTGCGAGGACTGGCTCACCGGCCTGAAGCAGTACCTCACCGCGAACCGCGACTACCTCACCTCATTCGTCGCCGAGCGGCTTCCCGGCGTCCACCTCTACCCGGCAGAAGGAACCTATCTCGCCTGGCTCGATTGCAAAGACCTGGATCTGCCCGAAAACGATGCCTGTACCTGGTTCCTTGAGAACGCGAAAGTCGGCTTTGGCGACGGGCTCAACTTTGGCGAACCGGGCCGCGGATTCGTTCGCATGAACTTCGGCTGCCCGCGTGAGCTTCTTGTCGATGGCCTCGAACGCATGGAACGAGCGCTCGCCGCCCGCTGACCGCGGTGCTTCCTCAATCCAGTTTTGTGATGAGGAATGCGGGCAGGTGCTCCTGCGGTGTCAACGAGGTTCCGAGAAATTCCTCGAACAAGTCCGTGACCGTCCGGTAACACTCGCAGCTCTCGGCCTCGAGGCCCGCGCGGTTTGTGATCTCCACATTGCCCCGGTGGTACCGGATGAGGCCTTTCTGCTGCAGCATCCCCGCTGCCAGCGAAACCGTCGGACGATGGCTCCCGAGCATCGCCGCCAGGAACTCCTGCGTCAGCCGGAACGCGTTGTCGCCCGTCCGGTCGGCCGTCATCAGGAGCCAGCGTGCGCATCGTTCGGCAACCGGGTGCATCGCCAGGCAGGCGGATGATTGGCTCATCGAGGCCATCACGACATCGGTAAACGGTCCAAGTCGTGCACGGAATGTTGGCAAGCGATCGAGCAGCCGGGCGAAGGCCGCACTTGGCACCCGCCAGCTGGAGCCGGGCACCTGGGCTATCACGTGCTGATGCGAATTTCGCGCCCCGAGGAAGTAGGGCAACCCCGCCATTCCTTCCCGGCCGATCGTCACCGACTCCACGATCCGGCCATCGGCGAGTTCTGTCGTAACCGAAATCACCGCGTCCAGTGGGAAGTAGATCGCGGGAAAGCTGCCCCCAACTTCGTAGACAAGGTCCCCAGACCGTTGAACGATGGTCTCGCCTGCGCTAACGATGAGGAGCCGTTCGGATTCAGGGAGGCATTCGAGGAACAGGTTCTTCAGAGCGGTCGGCAAGGTGCGCCACCCTTGGTGATGCCAGTTTGAGTCTTGCAAACGGTCACGATGCAGGTGGTCGGAAGCACAGTGAGATCTCCCTTGAAAACGTCGGATCCGCCTCGCAAAGTGGACGCTTCAGGCGCAACGATACTCCCATCCCGGCAAGGGTCTGTCACGAGCAATACGAAAATGCCGGGGATTCCGTCAGGTTGATGACCGACAAGAGAGCAACTCTCCCGGCAACATAGCTTTGTTCGAACGGGTCCGCCCACTCGTAAGACTCGTTCGGCGTAATCGTATCCGGGTCAGCGAGGGACGGAACAGTGCAACGGTTGAGCCTGGACATGCAGGTTTTCGAAATCAACGACCGCCGAGTCGGCCACGTGCGTGTCATCCGCGATTGCTGCTTCGAGGTTCAGAGCCTTGATTCGGACCAAACGTTCGAACTCACGCCCGCAGCGATTTTCACCGTCGAATCGCAGCGAGCCACCTTAGTCTGTGACCGGAGCGCGCTCGCGGGCTATGCCTGCCCCGTCCATACCTTTCCGAACTCGGTACCAGGCGCCGGTCGGGTGGTTGAGTCGGGTAAGTAGGGCTCGGACGCCCCGCCGCTATCTCACGAACCTCCGTATACTTCGCGATACATGAACAAAAGCCGCTTTAGCGACTGGCCAGAGGACTACGCCAACAAACTTGTCGATCCCGCCCGCGCCGCCGAGCTTGTCCGGCCCGGCGACACCATTGTGATCCCCATCGGCGCAATCACGCCGAACCTCGCCCAGGCTGTTTGGGAACGCCGCGACGAACTTTCTGATATCGACATCCTTACCTGTGCACCCTTCGTCGATCCCGGCTGGTTCGAACCAGGCCACCCCGCCTTCCAGATGCACGTCGAACTCTTCAACACCGTCATCGGCCGCGCCTCGATGAACTCTGGCCGCAGCGATTTCGTTTCGATGCCATTCAGCCGGCGATTTAAGCCGGAAGACGAACGCGGCGGCGGCGAGTACGACATCGATGTCGTGATGGTCGGTGTTTCACCGCCAGACCGCTTCGGGTTCTGCAGCTTTGGCACCAGCCTCTGGAACAAGCTCAGCTACTGTCGTCGCGCCCGCACCGTGCTCGCGGAAGTCTACCCGGGCTATCCCCGCACCGGCGGCACCAACCAGATCCATGTTTCCGAAATCGATGCGTTCGTGGATGGCGGGGAGATTCCGGTTCGGCCTGGCGCAGGGCGTGAAATCCAGCCCTTCCCGAAACCCATCGCCGGCTTCGTCAACGAACTTGTGAACAACGGCGACACCATCCAGGTCGGCACCGGGATGACGACGATGCAGCTCGCGCTTAATGGCGCTTTCGATGGGAAGGTCGATCTCGGCGTGCACAGCGAAGTGTCCATTCCCGGTATCAACGCCCTCGTCATGCAGGGCGTCATCACCGGCGCACGTAAGAAAATCCATCCCGGCCGCTTCGTCGCCACCGCCCTCGTCGCCGCCACGGCCGACGAGATCGAGTTTATCCATGAGAATCCGATCTACGAGGTCTACGAAGTCCAGTACACGAACGATATCGGCGTCATCGCCGCGCACGACAACATGGTCGCCATCAACAATGCTCTGAGCATCGACCTCACCGGCCAGGTCGCGGCCGAATCCATCGGCGGCGAGATGTGGAGCGGCCCCGGCGGCCAGGTGGAATACGTCATCGGTGCGATGCTCTCCGACGGTGGCCGTAGCGTTACCTGCATGCCCTCCAGCTCGCGCGGCGGCACCATCACCCGGGTGGTCGCCGAACACCCGCCCGGGACCGTCATCACCGTCCCCCGCCAGTTCGTCGACTACGTGGTCACCGAGTACGGCATCGCCAGCCTCCTCGGCAAGAGCGACCGTGAACGCGCTCGCGAGCTCATTAACATCGCCCACCCGGACCACCGCGACGCCCTCCGCTCCGCGGCGCGCCGCTACGGCCTGTAAAGGCGACTACCGGACCGGCGTGCCCGCCTGCTTGCTGAAGTCGGCGGGCCGCTTGCCCAGGAACGCGTCAATCGCTTCCCTGTGTTCCCACGAGCGGTAGGCAGCAGCGAGGGCTTCGCCTTCGCTTCTCATGACTTTCACCATGTCGGTTTCGGTCGCGTTCTCCACGATCAGCTGCCGGATCTTCGTCATCGCGAAAGCCGACTGCCCCGAAAGCTGCTCGCCCAACTCCACGGCCCGATCGACCACGCCATCGCCGGCCACAACTTCAGAAATAAGCCCGGCCTCGCGGGCCTCGGCCGCCGGAATCATTCGCCCGGTCAGGCACCACTCGATCGCTCGCGCCTGCCCTACCATTTGCGGAAGCAGCGCGGAACTCGCGAGTTCCGGAACGAGCCCCATCTTCACGAAGAACATCCCGAAGCGCGCGTGCTCGCTCGCGATGCGGATGTCCATCGGCAACACCTGGGTGACGCCAATACCCACCGCAGCGCCATTCACGGCGGCGATCGTCGGCTTCGGGAAATTCTGTAAGAAGCTCACCCAGTTGCCCGACCCAGCGCCCTCGGTGTTCTCCGGCTGGTTGTTCTCGCGTGCCTCGACGTTCGACTTGAAGACGGCATCGACATCGGCGCCAGCGCAGAACGCTCGCCCCGCTCCGGTCACCACCACCGCTCCAGTGGCCTTATCGGCAGCAGCCACCTCCATCGCCTGGCGCAACTCAACCATCATCCCCGGTGTCCACGCGTTCAGTTTTTCGGGCCGGTTCAGTGTGAGCAGGGCGACGCGCCCGCGCTGTTCGACAAGGATCGTTTCGTAGGCCATGGCGTTGGCTCCTGGCTAATGTTCGCGAAGGATAGGGCAATTCGTTCGCGCGAAGCAAAATACTGCACCGGTAGCAACACCCCGCCGCTGCGCGTAGGCTTCGCCCACATTCATCCCCTCGGAGCATTCTCATGGCGAACGTCCATTTCGGTGTAACCATCCCCCAGATCAAGCGCACCTGGGCCGAAGCAAAGTCCAACTCCCTCGAATTCGAAGCCATGGGCTACGACTCGCTCTGGGTTTGCGACCACCTCTACGGCCCGCAGTCGCCCCAGATCCCGATCCTCGAAGCCTGGTCGCTGATCTCGGCGGTTGCCGCGGTCACCAGCAAGGTCGAAATAGGCACCCTCGTTACCCCGGCCGGGATGCGAAACGCCGCTCAGCTCGGCAAAGTCATCGCCACGGTCGATAACATCGCCGAAGGCCGCATCATTCCCGGCCTCGGCGCTGGCTGGATGCCGCGGGAATTCACGGATTTCGGTGTGCCGTTCCTCTCCACCGGCGCCCGTCTCGGGCAGCTTCGCGAAACCGTCGAACTCCTCAAGCGAATGTGGACCGAACCCTCAGTCACCTACAACGGCAAGTATGTGCAGGCCGAGAATCTCGTCTGCGAACCCAAGCCGGTCCGCATGCCCCCGCTGTTGATCGGCGGCTCGGGCGAGAAGGTGACGCTGAAGATCGCGGCCCAACACGCCGACATCTGGAACCACCAGGCCGCCCGCCAGTCGCAGCTCCCGGAAAAGATCGAAGTCCTGAAGCAGCGCTGCCAGGATGTTGGCCGCGACTTCTCGGAGATTACCATCAGCCAGCAGTGCCTCGTGACGATCGCCCCGGATGAAGCCAGCGCCGGCCCGATGGTCGATACAGCGAAGAAGATCTTCGGCGGTCACATGGGAGACCCCACCGGCCCGCTCGCCATCGCCGGCAGCCCCCAGCGGGTGAAGGAACAGATCCAGAAGCACATCGACCTTGGCTGCACGATGTTCCTCATGGAGTTCTTCGGCCGCGACACCCGCGAACCGGCACAGCTCTTCGCGGAAAAGGTCCTCCCCCACTTCAAGTAGGCCAAACCAGTTCGAGGCCCCCAAACGCCGCCGAATCCATCCAGCAACGTTGGCGTTCTCCGCGGCCCTGGCGGTTCCTAGAATTTCCAGTTTCGGGGATTCGCTGGTGATTCCCCGCCGAGCCGGTACAATCGCCCCACTATGGAACTCAATGGAAAAGTCGCCCTCGTCACGGGCGCGTCTCGCGGTATCGGCGAGTACGTCGCTCTCGAACTTGCTCGCGCTGGTTGCGCGGTCGCCGTCTGCGCCCGCACCGAAGAAGTGAAGGACAAGCGCCTCCCCGGCACCATCCACTCGGTCGCCCAGGCCATCCGCGACGCCGGTGGCAAGGCCGAGGGCATCTTCATGGACATGCGCGATCCCGAAAGCATCTCCGCGGGCGTGGCCAAAACCGTCGAGAAGTTCGGCCGCCTCGACATCGTCGTGAACAACGCGGCCATCCTCGTGCCGGGCACGCTCGAGAAAATCCAGCCACGCCACATCGACCTCATCTGGCAGGTCGACCTGCGAGGGCCGCTCCTCCTCATGCGCGAAGCCATTCCTCACATGCGCAAGAACGGCGAAGGACACATCATCAACGTCTCATCGCGCGCCGGCGTCTTCCCCGGCCCTGGCCCCTACCCCGAAGCGCGCAAAGGCGGCGCCTTCTACGGCATGATCAAAGCTGGCCTCGAACGCTTCAGCCAGGGCCTCGCCATGGAACTCCAGGAGGACAAGATCGCGGTCAACGTCCTCAGCCCGCAGGGCCGCATCAAGACGCCCGGCAACGTCTTCGCGACCAATGACCCGAACAACCCCGACCTGGACTTCGAGCCCGCAACAGCGATGGCCAAAGGCGCCCGTTGGATCTGCGAGCAGGGTCCAACGTTCACGGGGCATATTCTGTTCGACGAGGACCTGGCGAAGGAGAAGGGGCTGCTGTAGCGGCACCAAGGATGGAGAGGCCAGGAGTGCTTTGCAAGTCTTCGGGGGTTGCGCTAGGGACGAGCTAATACGCGTCTTGACGGTCGGAAATGGAGACCACATACGCGACTTCTCCGACAAGTCGGATGACAACTCGCCAGTCACCGACGCGTATCCGCCAGCGTTCGCTACCTGACAGCTTTTTGAGGTCTGTGCGACCGCCCTGACTGAACGTGCGGACCGCGATCATTAGCCGGTTTGCTTGCTTGGCACTTCGAACCGTCAATAGCTGGAGGTCCTCGACTGCCGAATGCTGCCAGAGAACGTCACGTCTCAACCCGTTTGGGCCCGGATGCGCCGGGCCAAGAAGGCGTCGAATTCGGCGATCCGCTGCTCCTCCTTGGGAGTTAGCGGTTCATCATCGAGCGGTGCGTCGTGGAGAATCTTGAGCCACGCCTCGTCGCTGATGGGTTCGATAAGGTCGAGTATCTTCCCGGCGGCCTCGAAGTCCTCGGCCTCCAGAAGCTGTTCGTATTCACGGCGAAGTTCGTCCTGCGTCTTCATCCTTCGCAGTTTACCAGACGTGCCCTGGCGGGCTTAACTCGCCGATCGAGCGCGGCATGCGCCTCGTCCAAAGCCCGGCGGTCTTCGGCAGATAGCGGCTCATCGTCTATCGGCACTCCCGCAAGCTCTTGGAACCACTCCTCGTTCGAAACCAGTTCGATGAGGTCGAGCACTTCAAGGCGTCGTCCCAACGTTCCTCGGCCTTGAGATGATCGAGTTCTTCCAGGAGTTCCGTCTGGGTCTTCATCCTTCGCAGCTTACCAGTCGTGCATTGTCGGTTTAACGCGCCGGGCGAGGACCGCATCGAATTCGGCGATCCGTTGCAGCTCCATGGGAGTTAGCGGCTCATCATCGAGTGGCGCGTCGTGGAGGATCTTGAGCCATGCCTCGTCGCTTCGGATCGAGCAGGTCGAGTATCTTACCTGCGGCCTCGTAGTCTTCGGCATCAAGAAGCTATTCATATCCGCGGGGAAGTTCGTCCTGCGGCTTCATCCTTCGCAGTTTACCAAAGCAGCGCCGAACTTACCCCAGTTGAACCAACGCCAACACCACCATCCCCAACGCACAGAGCCCAAGGAGGACCACCTGCGCGGCCAGGACCGCGCCGAGCACACCACGCTTCCGATCGAGACGAAGCGAATACACAGCGAAGACTGTAGCCGCCACGAGGATCGGCGCCATCACCACCGGATCGCGCACCGATAACGGCGCGGTCAACAGGGTCAGACCGAGCGCGAACGGGATGAA
>JBATAT010000100.1:0-5420 GCA_049662005.1 Tepidiformaceae bacterium | reverse complement strand
TCCAATCGAGCCCAGCGGTGGTGATGTTCTCGCCAAGGCTACCCGGAAGGACGGGATGTCCTTCTTCCGCGAGACGGTGAATCTCTTCCATTGGGAAAAGGCAGAGAGCACGGTAAGGGCCGCCGTGAATGCCCGGCTTGGCCTGTGCATCTCCCGTAATCCCGGAGGTCGTTACGACGCCTGGATCGATCGGTTTCTTGGGGACGCCTCCGGACGAAATGTTAACCTGGTATACCGTTGGATTGCTCATGTTCGTGGCTCCCGTGCTGATGGTTGGGTGACGTACGACGGGTCGCTCGCGGCGAATTCGACCAGCGCCAGTTCGTTGCTTTCGGGGTCGCTGATGTAACACTCGCGTGCTCCGTACGGCATTCGGGTTATTGGCCCGGGCCGTTCGCCGCGGGCGCAAAGTTCGGCGTGAAGCGCATCGAGCCCGGCTACGTAGAGCGAGAGCGTTATCGGCGGACCTGATTTGGCGCCGGCCATGCCGCGCGTGTGATGTCCGTCGTGCAGCATCAACCGGGCAGCGCCTGCGGCGAGCGCACACCAGCCGGGCGGGCCTGCATCTTCCGGGTAGCGAGCGACGAGTTGCATCCCGAGAGCGCCAGCGTAAAAGGCCAGCATGCGGGTCATATCCTTCACCGCTATCAGGGGGATCTGCTCACGAATCCGCCACGCGCGGGTTGCCGATGCCCCAGCCTGAATCGCGAAGGCGGGCCTGCCCGGCCAATCCCGTAGTGAGTCGCGGCTGCTAATCCCGGTCTTCGCCCGCAGGTTTCGCAAGTGGTAGCGGATCGTTTCCACGCTGCAATTGCGCGCTGCCGCCGCTTCCGCATTCGAAAGCCCGTCGCGGACGTACCCAAGCACATCCCACTCGGCTGGAGTGAGCACATCCGGGTGGCGCGGGCGTCCGCTACGTTCGAATGGGCCGTTCATCCGCGCCATGGTAGACGAACATCGTGAAGAGTTTCCCCACCCGGGCGGGCGATTCCCTACCCTGCAATGTGCGCCGCTTCGCTCGCGCGGATACGCTGGTTTCGTGTTCGAACGACCGGTGCTGATCATTTTCCATGGGGGTACCGGCCAGGGACCTGCTGAGCGCATGCTGGCGAACGCACGGATAGCGGCGGCCACGAATACGGCCCGCTCCGCGCTGGCCGCCGGGTTCGAGGCAGTGATCGTCGCGACCGACGCGCCCGCTGCGTTCCCCACTGACGTTCCGGGCATGCTCATGGATGCTGATGAAGCTGGCTCGGCGTTTGACTTCGCGAGCCGGTTGCGAGGCATCATCTCGCGTTACGGCCTCGAGCGGCCGGCGACGATGGGCTCAGGCTCGGTTCCCCTGCTCGGCGTGGACGAATTCCGCCTCGTCGTCGAACAGCTCGAATCGCGCGATCCGCGGTTCGTAACAAACAATTTCTTCTCAGCCGACCTGACCGCGTGGACACCCGGGAGCGCAATCGAACTGTGCGCCGAGTTTTCGCGCGATAACGTCCTGCCGCGACGTTTGCGCGACGACGCGGGACTCGCTTCGGTGGTGCTCCCGCGCACGACTGCCACCCAGTTCGACCTGGATACGCCGAGCGACCTCGCCGTGCTTTCGCTTTCAGAGGGGCTGCCCCCGGAACTCGCGAAGGCTGCCGAGCCGGCCGCAGCGGCCGCCGCCCGCTACCGCGCGTTCATGCCGTTGCTTTGCGACCGGACGCGGCAGGTTGTTGTGGCGGGCCGGGTAGGCGGCAGCCAGGCGTGGCAGTACCTCGAGCGGGAGACGGCATGCCGGGTGCGCATCTTCGCGGAAGAACGTGGCCTGGCGACGGCCCCTGCGGGGTACCAGGCGCGAAGTATCCTGGGCTTTCTGCTCGAAGAGGTCGGCCCGGAGCGCTTCTTCCAGCGGATGGCCGAACTGGGGGATGGGGTTGTCATCGATACGCGCGTCATCGAAGCGCACCTCGGCGTCGAGCCATCGCGCGAAGACCGATTCCAGAGCGACCTCCTCGGGTGGGAAGCGATCGAAGAACCATTCCTTCGGCATTTCACGAAGGCCGCTGCGGAGGCGCCGATGCCAGTGTTGCTCGGCGGGCACTCGCTGGTTTCGGGTGGCCTGATGGCATTGAACGATGTTGCCTGGCTGGAGAACGACCGCCGGCTGGGGATCTAGGCCGTTAGCTATTGGCTGTTTGCCTTAGCCCTCGCCCTCCCGATTTCGGACCCAACACCCGCGCTCGGTTCGGCGGGCCGGTCCATCGGCTCTTGTCTCCTCCATGCGATTCGTTGCACTCTCGCCAACAGCCACCGTGGCACAATGCCCGCACGCGACTCGACCGAGGCGCGAATTGTGAACGGTGACTTGTGAATTGAATGCTTACGAACGGATCGACCGGGCGATTGATGCGGCAGCCGAGCAGCTACGTGCGATCAGCCTCGACATCCATAGCCACCCAGAGCTGAATTTCGAAGAACATCGCGCGCACCAGACACTCACGGACTTTCTCGATGGTGAAGGCTTCGAAGTAGTCCGGGGTGCGTACACGATGCCGACCGCGTTCAAGGCGGTAGCAGGCAATGGCGGACCGACGGTCGCTGTCCTTGCTGAATACGACGCGTTGCCCGGGATCGGACATGCCTGCGGTCATAACCTCATCGCTATCGCGGGCGTGGGTGCGGGTGTTGGGTTACGGGCTGGTCTCGAAGGCGAACCTGGCACCGTGGTCGTTCTCGGCAGCCCGGCCGAGGAGGGCGGCGCGGGGAAGCAAATCCTCATCGAACAGGGTGCGTTCGACGCGATCGATGCGGCACTGATGGCCCATCCGTCGCCGATGGATAACGCGACGCCGAAAGTGCAGGCGCTGCAGCAGTTGCGCGTCGAGTATTTCGGACGGAACGCACACGCAGCGGCGATGCCGTGGATGGGCCTGAACGCGCTCGATGCGCTCGTCCTCGGCTACAACGCTATCTCGGTGCTTCGCCAGCAGATGCTGCCGACCGACCGCGTGCATGGCGTATTCACCCATGCCGGCCTCAAGCCGAACATCATCCCGGACTACACCGCTGCCGAGTACTACGTCCGGTCGGCGACGATGGCTGAACTGCAGAAGCTGAAAACGAAAGTACAGGCCTGCCTCGAATCAGCCGCGACGGCAACCGGGTGCCGGGTCGAGGTGCACTGGGAAGGTAAGCCATATACCGACCTCGTTTCGAGCAACCCGCTCGCCGAGCGATACGCTGCGCACATGGCGGAGTTGGGCCACCCCGTCCCGAGCGTGCCGTGGGTAGGGGCGAGCACCGACATGGGCAACGTCAGCTACGTCGTGCCGACGATTCACCCAATGTTCGGCATCCCCGGCGACCCGATGAATGCGAACCACACGGCGCCGTTCACCGAAGCTGCGGCGACCGAAGAAGCCCACGAACGCACGATCCGGGTGGCCAAAGCGATGGCGCGGGCCGCATACGACCTGATTTCGAAGCCGGAAATGCTGGCGGCCGTGAAGGCGGACTTTGCTGCGCAGGTGCCGAACCCGGGCGACCCACTGCGGGGATAGCCATGCCCACGTCGTATCCCGATGTCGATGACCTGCTCTCGCGGCTACTCCCTCGCGTAATGGAGGTTCTCGCCAAACGCCTCCTCGGTGTTTACATCTTTGGTTCGGTTGTCACCGGCGACTACGACGAAAACGTCAGCGATGTTGACCTGCTTGTCGTGGTCGGATCTGAAATCACGCGTGCGGAGTTCGACGAACTCGAAGGTGTTTATGCATCGATCGAAACCGCGATGCCGCGGTGGAACGATCGAATCGAAGTGCTCCATGTCAGCAAAGAAGCGCTTCAGACATTTCGCGAACAGGAAACCCCGATCGCGGTCATCAGTCCCGGGGAGCCACTCAACGTAAAGCCCGCGGGAATCGACTGGTTGATGAACTGGTGGATGGTTCGCGAACTCGGGGTGACCCTTCATGGTCCGCCCCCATCGACGTTCATCGCACCGATTTCCGATGAGGAGTACCGCGCGTCCATTCGAGCCTACGCGCGTGAATTCCCCGGGCGGATCGCGGAGCGCGGCGGGCAGAAGTGGCAGTCGTACATCACGCTGAGCCTGTGCCGGAGCATGTACACGAGCGCCTTCGGAGGCGCCGTTTCGAAGCAGGCTGCGGCGAACTGGACGGCGAGCGAGTTCCCGCAATGGGCTGCCCTGGTTCAAGAATCGCTCGTGGCACGCCGGAACTGGCGACAGGGCGAGGTTTCTTCGCCAGGGAACCTGGCCGCGACCCGCAAGTTCGCTGAATTCGCGCTCGAGCGGTTTGCCGATGATGAGACTTAACCGCGGGGATAACCGCCTTGCAGGGCACAACGCGCGAATGCCAGAATCCTCCGCACAGCCACAACACGGGGATATCCATGCCTGAAACCATTTCAACCACTCCCAGGACACTTGACGCCGTTATCGTCGGTGCTGGTTTTGCCGGCCTCTACCAACTCCTTCGCTTCCGTCGCGCCGGGTTCTCCGCCCAGGTCATCGAAGCTGGCGACGGCGTCGGCGGCACCTGGTACTGGAACCGCTATCCTGGCGCCCGCTGCGATATCGAGAGCATGGAGTACCAGTACGGCTTCGACCCGGAGCTTCCGTTGGAGTGGAACTGGTCCGAACGGTACGCGACCCAGCCGGAAATCCTCCGCTACGTCAACCATGTCGCCGATAAGTTCGACCTGAGAAAGGACGTGAAGTTCGAAACGCGGGTGACTTCCGCTCACTTCGACGAGGCGACGAACCGCTGGCTGATCGATACGGACAAGGGTGACCGCTATTCCGCGCGGTTCTGCATCATGGCGACAGGCTGCCTTTCGTCGTTCCAGGTGCCGAAATTCCCGGGACTGGATTCGTTCGAAGGCGATTGGTACCACACCGGCGCCTGGCCGCACGAGGGAGTCGACTTCACCGGCAAGACGGTCGGGGTCATCGGCACCGGGTCGTCCGGGATCCAATCGATTCCACAGATTGCAAAGCAGGCCAAGCACCTGACGGTCTTCCAGCGCACGGCGAACTTCAGTGTCCCAGCGCACAACGGGCCGATCGACGAGACCTACAAGCAGAGCCTGCTCCGCGACTACCCGGCGTTCCGGAAGGTCGCACGGGAATCGGCATCGGGTATCGTGCGGGCCCCTGCTCAACTGCGGGCGCTGGATGTTTCGCCTGAGGAACGGGACCACGAATACCAGATGCGCTGGGAAATCGGCGGGTTCGCACTCGGCGGCGCATTCATCGACCTCGGGATCAACATCGAAGCGAACGAGACGGCAGCGGAATTCGTACGCAACAAGATACGCGCCACCGTGAACGACCCCACGACCGCTGAACTTCTCTGCCCCAAGGATTACCCGTTCGCGACCAAGCGGCTCTGCGTGGATACCGAGTACTTCGAGAC